>CAMUBM010000008.1 GCA_947087145.1 uncultured Mycoplasmatota bacterium | reverse complement strand
ATTTAGAAAGTGACTTAGGAAGATAATGCAAACATCTTCTTTTTTTTGTATAATAAATCCAGGTGAACAATATGTTAAAAACGGAAAAAGAAGTAGAACAATGGATAGAAGGATATATTTATTCTCATACGTATGCACCCAATTGTATTCTTGATAACCTGTCTTTATTTTATACGATTGCATGTGAAATAGAAGATACATTAGAGAGTGAATTTAAAAATGGCATACATAGTAATCTAGAAAAATGCACCAAAATAACAGTATTAGAAAAATTAGAAATGGTAAAACAATTTTTTAAAGAGCAAGAAATATCTTTTGATATAGAAAAATATATAGAAGATGGAACTATTGCATTTATTGATTACAACCAATTAGAACAAGATAAATCATTTGATAGTAGGAAATGTTTTTGTGGAAACATGCGAAGAGAAAAAGAGAAGAAATTAATCGATGTTTGTGAAAATGGTTTTGTGTTTGATATACCTATTCTTATTCATGAAATAAGTCATTTTAGAGATAGTACTTTAAATGGTTGTAGAAATCAAATTAGTGAATTACTTACGGAAGGACTTGCCTATGGAGAAACTTTAATTAGTGCAGATTATTTATATGAACTTGGATTTGTAAACGATGCAAAAACTATATTCAAATTTGAAGGAAATATGTTGTACCAAATTGCTGCAAAATATATAAAAGTAGCAAAACTCTTTTTAACTTATAAAGAATATAAAAATATTTCTAAAGAAAATCATCATAAATTGTTTCAAGAAGATAAAGAATATGAGAATGCAATCCTATTTTTAAAAGAAAACAATAGTTATGATTTAATACATGAAACATGGCATGTATTAGGACTTTTCTTAGCACCATTTTTGTTAATGAAATATAAAAATGACAAAACGTTTATGGAAAATTTAAAAAGATTGCACGAAGAAATAAATGCCAAGGACTTTTTAGAATGTTTAAAAACAATGGGATTGAATGATTTGGGAGAAGAAGATAGAATACAAATCCTTCATGCAATGCAAAAAGTAAAAGAAATTTATTTTAAAGAGAGAGGAAAAACATTATGAAAAATTTAAAAGTAATTTTTATGGGTACTCCTGATTTTGCTGTTCCTGTATTACAAAAACTAATTGAAAATACAAATGTCGTTTTAGTCGTAACTCAACCAGATAAATTAGTGGGAAGAAAACAAATTTTAACACCAACCCCTATAAAAAAACTAGCCTTGGAACATAGTATTCCCGTTTTTCAGCCGACCAAAATAAGACAGGAATATGATGTGATTTTAAATACAAAAGCCGATATCATTATTACTTGTGCTTACGGACAAATTATTCCAAAAGAAATACTAGACTATCCACGTCTTGGCTGTATTAATGTCCATGCCTCTTTACTGCCAAAATATCGAGGAGGAGCCCCTATTCATTGGAGTCTCATAAATGGAGAAGAAGAAACTGGAATTACCATTATGTATATGGCTGAAAAAATGGACAATGGTGACATAATTTCCCAAGAAGAATACCTGATTTTAGAGAGTGATAATGTAGGATCTTTACATGAAAAATTATCGGTGATTGGAGCAAGTCTCTTAATAAAAACTTTACCAAGTATCATGGACGGAACAAACGAGCGAATAAAACAAGACGAAGAAAAAGTAACCTACGCTTACAATATAAAAAGAGAAGATGAGAGGCTAGATTTTTCACTTACCGGAAAAGAAATTGCAAATAAAATTCGTGGGTTAAATCCATGGCCTCTTGCCAATTGTATTCTAAACGACTCGGAATGCAAAATCTTAACCGCTCATTTTGAACCAAAAGAAATGAAGTCAGAACCAGGAACCATAGTAGAAATTACCAAAAACACTTTAGGAGTTTCTTGTAAAGATGGGATCATTTATCTAGAAAAAATAAAACCTTTTGGCAAAAAGGAAATGTTAGTAAAAGATTATTTAAATGGCATGAATAAAGATAATTTAAAAAACAAAAGAGTAGGGTAAATATGGACAAAGAAACGTTAAAAAAATTATGGAAAAACAAAAGAACGCATTCTCTAATGGTGTTAATCATTTGGATTGTTTCGCTCGGATTACTCATGGGTGTGGTAACGATTATGAGTGAATTAAGTCCACGAAATAAAAATGAAATACCAAAAGTAGAAGAAAAAACAACTACAAAAAGTAAAGAAGAAAAATTGCGTGATTTACAAAGTGATGAATACAAAATGATTTTTCTAGTCACTGCGGAAGACAATACTTTCAAGTACGAAGGCACTGAGCAAAATGACATCGTGAGTGGTTACAAAGAAGATCAAACGGGTATCAAAAAGTATCGTATAGAAAATGGGAAGATTTATGAAATTGTTTTAGATCAAGTAACAGAAATAGAAAGCATTTATGAAAATATTTTAGGAGATTTATTAAATAGAGAAAAACTAATTGATTTACTATTAGAAAATAAAGAAAAAAATGTTCTCCTTTATCAAGGAGAAAACCTAAAAGTAAATATAGAAGATAACAAAGAAGAGATAGAGACAATTGGGATAGAAAGTGATACAACAACATACGAGTTCATTTTTGAAAAGAACAAAAATGTGTAGTAAGTCAAAAGAATAAACATTTGAAAGGAAAACAAAATGCAAAAAATACAATTAAAAGCTTTTATTAAGAAACAGAAAAAAACTTTAGAGGACCAGAAGAACAAATTTTTAGAATTTTTACAAGAAATCGAATTAGGAGATTTTATTGTAGCTTTTGAATCGTTAAAGAAAGCAATAAAAAAAGGAGAAAAAGAAACCACTAAAAAAAGTCAAATAAGTCTTTTAAATAGTGTGATAAGGAATCTTCCAAAAGAGAGTGTGGATGCTATTCTTATAGAAATTTTAGTTATAGTTGGAATTGATGTATTCCTTCTTGAAGCAGGATGGTCCCCATTATTCATTCCTAGTTTTCTTATTCCAGAAGGAATTTTCCTAGGTATAGATATCATGCACAAACTAAGAAAAGCTAAAGGTTTAGAAAAAGGTATTCTTTATTTAGAAGAAAAAATAATGGAAGAACAACAAGAATTGGAAGAAATAAAGCAACAAGAATTAACCCAAAGGAAAGAAAAAAAGCCACTCAAACAAATAGAACTCATTTTAGATCAGGCAGACTTAAATTACGATTATGGATACAATCAAAAGAAATGGCTTCTTTATTACAAAAGAGGAGTTTTACAAAAGCGATTAGAAAAAAAGGGTTATAGTGAAGAAGAAATAGATAAAGTAGAGAATTGGGTGGCTTTTGATGCCTTTAAAAAAGAAGAAAATAGGTTACTAAGAAAATTAGAAAGATAAATGGGGAGCAAATATGAAAACACAAGACAGTTGGACCTCTTCCTACCGAAAAAAGAAGTTCTATGAAAACCAAAAAAGGAAAAAAGAAAGAGAAGAACAAAAAGAAAATGCTGGACTTTTTGGTGACAATAGAAAAAAACAAATTGCAGTAATGCTTGATATAGAAAGAACAAGTGAAGACATTACGGATGAAATGGCAGAAATTTTTGTAAGACAACTGAATTTTCTACGTTTGAAATTTCATGCTGAAGAAGGATTGATTTGCCTATCTACTCATTACAGAGATTCTCTTAAAATGCAACCGATTTTAGAAAGTTTATCTCGTCATTTAACTTCTCATATCAAATTCGGCTTACATTTTTATTATGGTGGGCTTTACGATTACGAAGAAAAAGAAGAAATTGATGTTGGAAATAGTTATGATGGAAACTATTTTAATCGAGACAAAGTAGAAACATTTTTCTCTTATAAAATCGAAGACCCAACAATTAAAAATCAATGGTTTGCCATTATCGACGATAGTTTATTTGAAGACGAATACAAAAAATACCAGATTATAAAGCCATGCGTGTTTTTAAAACCATCGGCAGAAGAGGAAGATTTAAAATACAATAATTTTATGAACCTAGCAACAACTACCCATGGTTTTTAAGGTGTCATAGAAATGCTTGCCAGTTACATAGAAAGAATTAAAAAACTAAATGAAAATCAAATTCTAGAACAGCAAGAAAATATGATAACACATCTTTCAAGTTTAGAATTACAATTTAAACTACGAGATAAAAATTATTCTTTTATTGCACAATATTTACAAGAAGGATATGCCGATGAAGACGATTATGGAACAATTTTACATGAGTTAAATTATATAAATCGGGAAGAAATAACAGAAGAACATACCTATATAGAAAGAATTATTTCATTATTGGAAGAAAAATGGGAACAAACGAAAGATTTTTCTAACTTAAAAAGATTAAAGGAAATAAAAAAAGACAAAAATAAGTAGAATGCTAGCGAACTTGCTAGTTTTTTTCTTTTTCATTTGTTTGTGCTATAATGAAGTAGGTGAACCTATGAAAAACATTTATAGTTATACAAGAGAAATGTTAGAAACATATTTTATCAAAAAAAACGAAAAGAAATTCAAAGCACTACAAGTTTTTGAATGGCTTTATATTCATAAAGAAAAATTAGAAAATTGGACCAATATCAAAAAAGAAGTAAGAGAACAAATGAAAGAAGATTTCGTCTTTACAATGCCCAAAATCGTAAAATGCGAAAGAGATACTTTAACACGAAAATACTTATTTGAACTATATGACCAAAACCATATTGAAGCAGTGATTATGTACCATGATTACGGAATTAGTATCTGTGTATCAAGTCAAGTCGGATGTAATATGGGTTGTGCATTCTGTGAAAGTGGAAGACTTAAAAAAGTAAGAAACCTAGAGACTTACGAAATGGTCAGCCAAATTCTTTTAATTGAAGAAGACATTAAGGAACGCATATCGAGTGTTGTCATTATGGGAATAGGAGAACCCTTAGACAACTATGAAAACGTCATGCATTTTATTAATATCATTAATGACCCAAAGGGACTAGCGATAGGAATACGCCATATTACCCTTTCCACAAGTGGTTTGGTTCCAAAAATCAAAGAACTCATGAAAGAAAATATCCAAATCAACTTAGCCATTTCTCTCCATGCTCCGAATGATACGCTAAGAAATAAACTCATGAAAGTCAACCAAGTGTACAACATTAGTCAACTAATCACAGCAATTAAAGACTATATTGCACATACCAATAGACGAGTTACCATAGAATATGTTATGCTTAAAGGGATAAATGATAGTGAAGAAAACGCATTGGAACTTGCAAATCTTCTTCATGGAATGAACATTTACGTTAATTTAATTCCGTATAATGAAACCAATCACATGGAATTTAAGAAAAGTGACAGACTGACCATTAGTAAATTCTGTGAAACCTTAAAAACAAAAGGAATTAATGTAACCATCCGTAAAGAATTTGGAAGCAAAATCAGTGCTGCTTGTGGACAATTACGGAGTAAAGAGGTGGAAAAATGAAAAGTTTTTATTTGACCGATGCAGGACGTGTAAGAAGTCACAACGAAGATAGCGTAACTATATTAAAAAATGCCAGTAATGAATACTTACTCATGGTAGCAGATGGAATGGGAGGACACAGAGCTGGAGAAGTGGCATCAAGTCTAGCTGTTACCCATTTAGGTAAAAGATTTAGTAAAATTTCTTCTGTGGGTTCCGAGTTAGACGCTGTAAACTGGTTAAACGATAACGCGAACGAAATCAATAATGAAATTATAGAATACGCAAAAACCAACCCGGATGCAACAGGACTTGGAACGACACTTGTTTTAGCATTACTAACCCAAGATTACTTAGTCTTTGGAAACATTGGAGACTCCACTGGTTTTGTTCTAAAAAATGGCCATTTACACCAAGTTACCAAACCCCATTCTTTAGTAAACTTACTGGTAGAAACTGGACAACTCACGGAAGAAGAAGCCAAGTACCATCCAAAACGAAATGTCTTGATGAAAGCCTTAGGAGCCATGGAAAAAGTAGAACTTGATATTTTCGATGTAGACTTAACAAGCGAAGCCATTCTTTTATGTAGCGACGGTCTTACTAATATGCTAACCACTGAACAAATTGAACGTGTTTTAAACGACGAAGAACTATCCATAGAAGAAAAAGTCATTAAATTAATTCGCAAATGCAATGCCAGGGGAGGAGAAGACAATATATCCATTGCTTATTTAGTAATTGATAAAGAAAGTGGTGAAGAAGAATGATTATGAAGGGGCAAAAGATTAGTGACCGTTACCAAATTATTAAAAGTATCGGGGAAGGTGGAATGGCAAACGTATACTTAGCCTATGACACCATTCTAGACCGCAATGTTGCTGTAAAACTTTTACGTGGAGACCTTGCCAGCGACGAAAAATTTGTCCATCGTTTTCAAAGAGAAGCCTTATCTGCCAGTAGTTTAAACCATCCGAATATCGTCGAAGTGTATGATGTTGGAGAAGACAATGGTTCTTATTACATTGTTATGGAATACATTGAAGGAAGACATCTAAAAGATTTAATCAAGAAACGAGGAAAACTAACCACCAGTGAAGTCATAGATATTATGCTACAAATCACTGATGGAATGAGTATGGCTCATGATGCTTACATTATTCATAGAGATATCAAACCCCAAAACATCATGATACTAGAAAACGGATTAGTAAAAATTACAGACTTTGGTATCGCTATGGCTATGAATGCTACCCAACTCACCCAAACCAATTCCGTAATGGGAAGTGTTCATTACATTCCACCAGAACAAGCAAGTGGAAAAGGTTCTAGTCTGCAAAGTGATATCTATTCCATGGGAATTGTCATGTACGAACTTTTAACAGGAAAATTGCCATTTCGTGGAGACAACGCAGTAGAAATTGCTTTAAAACATTTAAAAGAACCAATGCCTAATATCAAAGAAGAATTGCCAACGCTCCCACAAAGTATTGCCAATATTATATTAAAAGCAACAGCAAAAAATCCTAAAAATCGATATTCGGATGCCAAAGAAATGCACGAAGATTTAAAAACTTGTATGAGTGATGCTCGTGCGAAAGAAACCAAAATCGTATTCAAATATCCAGAAAACAACTTTGACGATACAAAAATTTCAAAAACCATAAAAGAAAATAAGAAAGAAGGAGGAACTCCTATAGCAAAGCAAATAACAAAAAGTGATTTAAAAAAACAAAACAAACTACTAATCGTTTTAGCAGCCATATTTACAAGTTTAGTGGTCATTATTACTTCTGTTGTTGTCTTAATTCCAATTATCACAAACGAAAAAGAAATTGAGGTTCCCGAAGTAACAAATATGACCATCAATGAAGCTGTAAAAATCTTGCAAGAAGCAGGATTTACCGTAAGTGACGAACAACAAGAACAATCCTCAGGGGAAATCGAAGAAGGACGTATTATCAAAACCAATCCCCCAGTTGGAAGCAAAAGAACCAAAAGTACAACAATTACTCTTTATGTATCCATTGGAGATACTAAAATAACCCTAGAAAATTACGTAGGAAAAAATTACTTAGAAGTAAAAGGGGCTTTAGAAGCTTTAGGATTGCAAGTTTTGATAGATAAAAAAGCTGTAGACAATCCGGATGCTGCGAAAGATGGGGAAATTATTGAACAAAGTACCAAAGAAGGAGAAAAACTATCCAAAGGAGACACCATTACTCTTTATATTCCAGACATTGTAAGCAAATATCCAAACTTTACCGATGGAAGTTATACAATAGAAGAAATACAAAAATTTTGTGAAGAATATGGTGTAACACTAGAAACCAAAGAAGAAATACGAGAAGGAGTAGAAGAAGGAACCATTGTTGCGCAATCAAAACCAGAAGGATATGTCATTCGAGCAGGGACAAAATTAATTATCACGATTGCTAAATCAGGTACAGGAGATGCTGGAGAAACTTGCACCGACGAACAACGAGAACTAGGACAATGTGAGTAATGCAAGGAAAAATCATTAAAATAATCAGTAACCTATATACAATACAAACAGAAAAAGAAACAATAGAATGCCACGCGAGAGGAAAATTTAGAAACGATAAAATTACACCTCTCGTCGGAGACTATTGTACCATTGATATAGAAAACAAATACATTTTAGAAATTTTACCACGAAAAAACTTTTTAGACCGACCAACAATTGCCAATGTCGATGTAGCCTTAATTGTAACAAGTGTAAAAAAACCAAACTTATCTCTAAATTTATTAGATAAAATGCTTTCGATTATCACATTAAACAAAATAGAACCCATTCTTTGTTTTTCTAAAATAGACTTACTAAGCAAACAAGAAAAAAAAGAGTTAAAAAAAATATGCAAGTATTATAAAGAAATTGGCTACCAAGTCGTAACCAATCAAAACCAAAACAAACTAAAAAAGATACTAAAAAATAAAATTGTTGTAGTTACGGGACAAACAGGGGCTGGAAAAAGTACTCTTTTAAACAAATTAGACAAAAAACTAAATCTCAAAACCGACGAAATTTCGGAAAGTTTAGGAAGAGGAAAACATACCACAAGACATGTAGAACTCTTTTCATTCAAAAACTTTTACATTGCAGATACCCCAGGATTTTCCAGTTTAGACTTTAACAACAATACAAAAGAAGAAATTAGGAGTAGTTTTGTAGAATTTAAAAATTACCAATGTTCCTTTAAAGATTGTATGCACAACAAAGAAAAAAATTGTGCTGTAAAAGATGCTGTAGAAAAAGAAAAAATAAGAAAAAGTAGATATGAAAACTACTTAGATTTTATAAAGAATAAATAGGTGATGCGTATGGAAGTTGCCATAACTTTTTTAAAAAGCAACAATAACTTTAATAAAACCATAGAATTAATCAATCAGTCCCAGGCTGATTTTCTTCATGTGGATGTGATTGATGGTTTATTTGTAAACAATACAACACCATTTGATAAAGGAAAACTAGAAGCATTAAAAAAAAGCCAAAAGAGAAAAGAAGTCCATTTAATGACACTTCATTTAGAAAAATTTATTGATGTTTTTTCCTATATTAACCCAGAATGTATTATATATGAATTTGAAGCAACCACTCATCATAATAAAATCATAAAATATATCAAAGATAAGAACTGTCAAGTAGGAATTGCTATTAGTCCTCTAACAAATCTAAAAAAAATAGAACCCTATCTAAAAAAAATAGATCAAATACTTGTAATGAGTATTATTCCTGGACAAGGAGGACAAAAGTTTTTAGAGTCTACACCAGAAAGAATAAAAGAATTATTAAAATTGCGTGAAGAAAAACAAGCACATTTTATCATTAGTGTCGATGGAGGAATAAATAAAGGAAGCATGGAACTTTTAAAAGGCATTCCTTTAGATAGAGTAGCAGTAGGTTCTTATGTTTGTAATAGTGCGAATTTTAATGAACGAATAAAAGTATTAAAATAATAAAAAAGAATAATATAACAATCTTTATCGAATTACCCGACTTTACAATAAAATGTCAATTTGTAAAAAAATTGATATTTTTTTTTATTTTTTTAGAGAAATTTACTCTAAAAAAAAGGAAATTCCCAATTCGCCTTGTATATATATAGTAGGAGGCAAAAATGAATAAAGATTTTATAGTAAGACAACAAGATTTAAAAGATTGTGGAGTCTGTTCCTTGCTTTCGATAATTAAATACTATGGAGGATTTATTCCATTAGAAAAGCTAAGAGTGGATACCCAGACGTCTTTGGAGGGGACAACTGCGTATCACTTAGTAAAAGCAGCAGAAAACTATGGATTAAATGCTTATGGTGCCAAATTAGAGAAAATAAGCGACTTAGAAAATATCGTCCTTCCGGCCATAGCACACGTAATAGTAAAAGGCTTCAATCATTTTTTAGTGATTTATAAAGTGACAAAAAACGAAATAATCGTTATGGACCCGGCCAAAGGAAAAGTAAAAATGAAAAAACAAGAATTTGAAAGTATTTGGACCAATCATGTAATCATCCTTTATCCAAACCACGAATTACCAAATATAACCAATAAAAACTATATGGTACAAATGCTTCTAGCTTTTTTCAAAACAGAAAGAAAAAGTATTCTGAAAATTATTTTTCTAACAGCCCTTTTCACAATATTGACCATTTTCACTGGATTTTATTTTAAAATTGGTATGCAGTTTTTAAATGATTTTGAAAAAAATAGTGTAATAACCTTAATCATTCTTTTCTTATTTCTCACTCTTATAAAATTACTTGCTAACTATCTTCGAAATCATTTCAAATTAGAACTGAATAAAAATTTGGATGGTTATCTTTACTATCATTTCATAAAACATTTATTTTGGCTTCCTAATTATTTTATAAAAGATAGAACCACAGGGGAAATCATGATAAGAATCAAAGAACTCGAAAACAGCAAAGAAGTATTTTCAGAGATATTCATTACCATATTTCTAGATTCTATCTTAGCTTTTAGTGTAGGGATTATTCTATATTACATTAGTAAAGCTTTGTTTTTTCTTCTTTGTTTGATTGTATTATTATATGTGATTTGTGGAATAATCTCAGGAAATATTTTATACAAAAAAGCCTTAGCGACCAATGATGCAGAAGTGAATTTTCAATCCAAAATGGTAGAAAGCATCGACTCTTGCATTAGTTTGAAAAATTTAAATAGCATCAAAACAACTTTTAAAAAAGTAGAAGTGCATTTATTTAAATATTTAAACAAACTATTAGAAACCAATCAAATGGTTCTAAAAACAAGTTCGGTAAGTTTCTTCTTAGAAGAACTCCTATCTTTTGGAGTGATATCAATCGGTCTATTAGAGATTATGAATAAAAACATGAGTTTAGTAGATTTAATAACATTTGAAAGTTTAGTAGTATTCTTTGTAAATCCTTTTAAAAATGGAATACAATTGCTACCCAACTATAACTACGTAAAAGTAGGATTAGAAAAAGCGAATGATTTTTATAACATTCCAGAAGAGAAAGAAAACGAAGGATTACAAGAGTTTCAAAATGGCGATATAACTATCGAACATCTTTCTTTTTCCTACAATCCTCTAAAAAAATTATTTGTAGATGTATCTCTAGAAATAAAAGAACGAGATTTTGTACTTTTCAAAGGACCAAGTGGCTGTGGAAAATCGACATTGTGTCAAATGCTAAGTCGTTTAATAGAAGTAAAAAATAATAATATAAAAATAAGGAACGTGAGTATAAACGACTATAGTTTGCAAGCGATAAGAAAAAACATCACTTATGTGGGACAGAAAGAAAATTTAATGCAAGATACCATTATCAATAACATTTTATTGGAACGCACTGTGCCAGAAGAACGTTTAAAAGAAATACTTACTCTTTGTGAAATAGAAGACATCGTAAACAAAAAGCCACTCCGTTACCAAACATTTTTAGCAAAAGATGCCGTAAATATTTCAGGAGGAGAAAAACAAAGAATTATTTTAGCAAGAGCCTTATTAAATGATTTTCAAATACTTATTTTGGATGAAGCATTGAGTGAACTAAACAATGATTTAGAAATTAAAATCATTAAAAACCTAAAGAAGTACTTAAAAGACAAAACCATTATTTATGTAAGTCACAAAAATCATGAAAAATATTTTCATAAAGTCTATGATTTTGGAGAGATGCTATGAGAGAAGACATCAAATACAACTTGAATAGTTATTTACAAAAGAGAAAAAAACATTCTATTTTAGTTACTTTTTTATTTCTTCTATTCATAACGATTCTACTGATTTCTATAACAATAGATGCTTACAACATTTTAGCCATAAATGCCCAGACGTTTTGTGAAGAAACAACTTGTGAAATTGTATTTTATTGGCAAGCAGAAAAGCCACTCACTTATGATTTTATAAAAATAAATGATAAAAAAGTAGAAGTAGAAAGTATAAATTTTGGAGAAATCGTATTAGATAACACCAACAATGCCATTCAAAAAGTAACACTAAAAGGAAAAGAATACCAAGGGAAAGACAATGAGATACTAAAAATAAAGATTTTCCAAAACAAAGAAAAAATAATAAAAAAAATTGGGAAAATCATTATAGAAAGGGAAACATGATATTAAAAGAACAAGAACTATTAGAAATTGAAGGAGGAGCAATAAGATATGCATTGTTAGCAACACTTGGAGCCATTGGTATATTTATTGCTGGAGTAGTAGATGGGATATTACGTCCATTACGTTGTAATTAAGGAGGAAAAATATGCATTTAAAAGAAACAGAATTGTATGAAATTCAAGGGGGAGGGATTAGCATCAATGCAACATTAATCAACGCATTTGCAAGAGCCATTTCTACCATATTAGATTTAGGAAGAACCGTAGGTTCTGCCATTCGAAGAATTTATTCCAAGAATTATTGCTAACTAATCTTGCGTCTTATTTGGAAGTAAGATATAAT
>CAMUBM010000007.1 GCA_947087145.1 uncultured Mycoplasmatota bacterium | reverse complement strand
GTAATTTGACGAACATTGGATAAATAAGTTAAATCTTTTTCGGTGATTTTGTCTAAGTTGTACATTTCTATTATTTTTTGTTTTAAGGATTCTAATCCATCTAAATCTTTGGTATTTCCTTTGACCACATATTGTTCTTTCATTAATTCTAACTCTGTAGGTAAATCTGTTTTATTAATAAAAATTATATGTGGTTTATTTTGTATTTCTTTTAATAATTCTTTATCTTCACATGTTAATTTCTCATTGTTATTTAAAACTAAAATAATTAAATCTGCATCTTGTAGCATTTTCTTACTTTTATCTACCCCTATTTTTTCAACAATATCTTCGGTTTCTCTTATTCCTGCTGTATCAATTAGATTGATTTCTATTCCATTTAAATTCATTTTTGCTTCAATAATGTCTCTTGTTGTTCCAGATATATCTGTTACTATTGCTTTGTCTTCGTTTAGTAAAGCGTTTAGAATGCTACTTTTTCCGACATTTGGACGTCCAATAATTGCAACATCAATTCCTGATTTTATGATTTTTCCTATTTTGGCATTAGAAAGTAGTAGTTCTAAGTTTTTTTCAATAGATGTTAAATGTTCTTTTAAGTATTTTGGAGTGACTTCGATGGCATCTTCGTATTCAGGGTAATCAATATTGACTTCAATATTGGCAATTAAGTTTAATATATTGTCTTTTATTCCCCGAACTATATTGGTAAGTCTTCCGTTTAAACCGTTCATGGCCATGGCTCTTTGTTTATTACTTTTGGCTTCTATCATATCACTTACAGACTCGGCTTCTAAAAGGTTAATACGACCATTTAAGAATGCCCGTTTGGTAAATTCTCCTGGTTCTGCTAGACGAGCTCCATTTTTTACTACTAGTTCTAGTATTTTATTGGTTGTTGCTATTCCACCATGACAATTAATTTCTACTATGTCTTCTGTTGTATACGTTTTGGGTGAAAGCATCACACTTACTAATACTTCGTCGATTTCTTCTAAATCATCTACAATAAACCCATAATGTATAGTATGAGAAAATACTTTTGTTAAGTCGGTTCCTTTAAAAATCTGGTTTGTGATTTCTACTGCTTCTTTTCCACTTAAACGAATGATAGAAATGGCTCCACTTCCTAAAGCAGTTGAAATAGATGCAATGGTATCTTCCATAAAAGAGCACTTCCTTTCGTGGATATCATACCACAAAAAAAGTAAACTAAGAATATAATTTACTTTTAAGAATTTGGTTATTTGTTCTTTTTGGATTTTTTTAAAAGAAGAATGGTTCCTGTTAAAATAATATTTACAATAATAAAGAACCCTATTAGACGAAATAAGACTACTTCTGTTGGTATATCTCCAAAGTGGTACCATGAAAATGTTTCAAAAGTAGCAAACGTAATCGCTAAAGAAATCAAGCAAATAATAATTCCTGTAATAATTTTTTTCATATAGTCCTCCTATGATACTTTTATTTTATCATAAACGTTATTCTATTTTCAAATTTCTACTATTTTTTTAAATATAAACTTAAATTGTTTCTTTGGCTTTCTTCTTTTTCTTGATAGTATTTTAATATTTCTTCATAAGCAAGACTATTTTGATTGAAAGCATAAGAGGCACATATTTCTTTCCAAGAATTTGTAAAGCCTATTTCTAATAGATAAGTCAAATAGGCAGAAAACATTGGGTACTGAGAAAGCAATTCTTTTATTGTTTTTTCTGTTAATCTTAAAATATAATTTTTTAGATATATTCCCTCTTTTTCTATTTTTGGAATACAATTGGAAAAATCATACAAAGGTGCTAATTCTATTTGTTGTGTTTTTTTATTGATTTGAAATTGAATATTCGAATTGTTTCTATCTTTTTGTAACATAAATAAATCTAAGGCTAACATTTTTAATATTTGTTGAATTAGTCTATAAGTTTCTTCTTTGCTTCCACAAACTATTTTTAAGTTTTCTATATTTTTATAATTTTCAAAGTCATAGAATTTTTTACTATTTAAGTAGCAAAGTTCTTGATAACAATCGCAAAAACAATATTCAAACTCTGGTTCTTTAAAATTTTTAGAAACCAAACCGAATTGGTATTTATTCTTTTTTTGTTTTCTGCTTCCTATTAAATAAGATACAGAGGATATTTCTATTTTTTTCGCTAAAAAACTGCCCATCAGTTCATCGATTAAATAAAATGGATATGCTCTATTTTCTTTCTCTACTTTAAAGTAATACCAAATGTTATTCATTTTGTACATCATTTTAAAATAATCTTCTCTTCTTGATAAAGAGTATGTAGCGTTGTTTGGTCTGTAATTACCATTTTTTCTATTTCTGTAACTGAACTATCATTTGCCACTTTTATTATGGGTGTTTCTTTGGTAATTAAATCTTTTAAATATAACATAATAATCCCCTCTTAATGAAAGGTTATTATACTCTATTTTCTGTTTTTAGCAAGGAAAAACCTACTCTTCCGTAGGCTTTATAATGACATGTCGATTGGGTTCTTCTCCTTCACTGGTAGTTGTTACCCCTTTAAAATTGGTAAGTACATTATGGACTACTCTTCTTTCAAAGGAATTCATATTTTCTAAAGTAGCTTCCACTTTCGTACTTCTTACTTCTCTTGCAGTCTTTTTCGCAAGGTATTCTAAATTTCTTATTCTTTTTTCTTTGTAATTTTCTACATCAATATTTATATAGATAGGACAATGGTATTCATTCATGACTTTTTGTTTGGCTAACGTTTCTAATGCTTTTAATGTTTGCCCATTTTTTCCTATTAGAATAGCATTGTTATTTGAATACATTCCAATATTTATTTTATGTTCTCTTATTGTAGATTCAAAGTTTATTTCTAAGCCTAAATTTGCAATTACTTCTTTTAAATATTCTTTGATTTGTTCTGCTAAATCTAGGAAGGTGATGGCTTTAATTTTATAACTTGCCGCTTTGAATAGTTTGCCTTTTTCCTCTTCGATAGAATACACAATTTCTTCTGTACTAGCATTTAATTTTTCACATGCCATACGAATGGCTTCTTCTTTTGTTTTTGCTTCCAAGACTACTTCTTTCATTACTACTTACCTCTTTTCTCATTTTTATTTCTTATTTTTTTGAATAAGAAATTTTGTAATACGATAAATCCATTGGTTACTATCCAATAAAGGGCAATGGCTGTCGGTAGACTAAAGGATGCAATAGAAATCATGATAATCATAAATTTTAAAGTAAATTGCATTTGACGTTCCATTTCGCTATTTCCACTTTGATTATTCATAGAATTTTTAAAGGATAAATACGTAGTTACTATAATTAAAACGATTAAGAGAATGTAGATATACTGACCTTCTCGAATTCCTATCCAAGGAGTCATTCCTAAACTCATTCCAAGTAAACTATCTTCAAAAATAGCTGGTACTCGATTGATAGCTTGTAAGAAGGCAAAGAATAGAGGAAGTTGAATAAATGCCATTAAGCATCCTGATACAGGATTGATTTTGTATTTTTTATAAACAAGCATGGTTTCTTGGCTTTTTAACATCATGGCATCACTATCGGTACGGCCTGCATATTTATTCTCAATTTTTTTGATTTCTGGAGCGGCCTTTTTCATATTTTCAGATTGGTCCATTGTTTTTTTAGAGAAAGGTAATAAAATCAAACGTATACCTAAACCGATTAACATGACAGAAACTCCATAATTTTTGATAAGAATTCCTAGTTTTAATATAATCCAAGCAAGAGGTTTTACAAAAATCGTTTCCCATAAACCATTGTATTTGATATCTTTAGGTTTAAAATCTTCACAAGTTGGTAAATCTTCTAGCTTTGTTTTTAATTGATCATTGTATTTTTCATATAGTTCGTATAGTTCTTTTTCTTCTGGTTTGCAAAGTATGTTATTTTGTAGGCTTTGTCCTGTTCGTTCGTAAGTAATTACTTTTTTCTCTTCTTTCAGGTAATTTGATGTCCCACAACCCGTTGTGAAAAACAATACTGCTAGTAGTAATATGATTATTTTTTTTTGTTTCATTTTATCTCCTTTATTAATTCTATTAAATTTCTTCTCATTTCTTGAAAAGAAATTTCATTACAACTTCTTTTTATCATTATAATATAATCTCTCTCATTTGGAAAGGTTTCTTTTACTTCATCAATTATACTTCTGGTTCTACGCTTTAATTTATTTCTGCAAACCGCATTTCCTGTCTTTTTACTAATGGCTAAGCCAAAATTTGGTTTTCCTTCTTTCTTTTTCCTTATATATATAACAAATGCTTTGTTTTTGATAAATGGTGAATTTTTAATTATATGATTAAAATCTCTTTCGTCTTTTATGACTTCTTTCTTTTTCATAGTTATCCACACTCCCTTTCTTATAGCAAAAAAACCACTATTGTGGTTTATTTCGTAATTAAATTCTTACGGCCTTTTTTTCTTCTATTTTTTAATATTTTTGTTTCTTTACGTGCAAAAAAGCCATGTTTTTTTGCTTTTTTACGTTTATTTGGTGAATACGTACTAAACATTTCTTCTTCCTCCTTTAAATTTAAAAGCTTCCTTATTATAGTATGAGTGGATAAAAAAAGTCAAGTTTATTTCCATAAGGAGGCTGTCTCTTCGTCTCTGTGCATAACTTTTCCTTTGATTTCCGGTGAAATATTCTCTTTTGCACTTTGTACACATCCCTGTGGATAAAAGTTATACACTGTTTATGAAAAAGAAATTAAAATTTGTGGATACTGTTGATAAATGTTTTAAAGTCGTTTAAAATAAGGGCTAAATCTTGTGGATAAGTTGTTGATAGTTATACACATTTAGGATTTTGCTTTTCATTTGTTGTAACTTGAGATACAATGAAGTTGGTTAAAGGTAGCAAACAAAGCGGGGTGAGGAATTTGTTGGTTGTTGAAGATCTTTGGCATAATTTTCTTGATACGATTCGAAATTCAGTCAATCCAGCAAGTTATGCCGCGTGGTTTAATGATTTAAAATTACTTAAAATAGATAATGATTCTCTAACTATTCAAGTTCCTATGGAAATCCATAAAAAAATGCTTGGGGATACCTATTATTCTTTGATTGATGAGACCCTTTTTAAAATATCTGGAATTAATTATGATTTAAAGTTTGTTTCTAAAGAAGAAATTGAACAAGAAAAAATTCAGGAAATGGAAAGTTCTTCGATTGCTTATGAAGTGAAGCGGGAAGAAATATGGGATACGAATTTAAATCCAGATTTGAACTTTGATAATTTTATTGTAGGAGATACCAACCGACTTGCTAAGGTAGCAGGAATGGCAGTGGCCGAGCAACCTGGTAAGATCCACAACCCGTTGTTTATTTATGGAAAAAGTGGACTGGGAAAGACACATTTGATGCATGCTATTGGCAATTTTATTACAGAGCATAGTAATAAAAAGGTGTTATACACAACGAGTGATATGTTTATGACAGAGTATACAGGAATAGCGAGTCAAGAAAAAGGAAAAAGTTCGATTGATTATGCGACAAACTTTAAAAATAAGTATCGAAATGTAGACGTGCTTATTATCGATGATATTCAGTATTTAGTAGGAGCAGAGAAGTCTCAACAAGAATTTTTTCATACGTTTAATGCATTACACCAGGCAAATAAACAAATTATTATTAGTTCAGATAGGAGCCCAGAAGACTTAAAGATATTAGAGGAGCGTCTTAGAAGTCGATTTATGTGGGGACTTCCTGTGGATATCTATCCTCCAGACTTTGACTTAAGAGTCAGAATTATCAAACAAAAGTTAAAAGGAACAAGTATCGGAGAAAAAATTAATGAAGACGTTATTGAATTTATTGCCAATAGTTGTCAAAATGATGTACGTTTTTTGGAAGGAACATTAAATCGATTAATGGCTTATACTGCTATGATTGTTCCTGATGTGATTGATTTGGAATTTGCAAATGAGGCTTTAAAAGACTTTATCAATGTGAATATCTATTCAGAACACTCGATTGAAGCCATTCAAAATGTTGTAGCAAGTTACTATAATATTACAGTAGAAGATTTAAAAGGAAAGAGGAGAAGTGCAAATATTGCTTATCCAAGACAAATAGCAATGTACTTGTCTCGTATCCTTACCGAAGAAACATTCCCAAAGATTGGATTAGATTTCGGGGGAAGAGATCATTCCACTGTTATACATGCTTGTAATACAATTACAGAAGATTTAAAAACCAGTAAAAAACTGGAACAAGAAATTAAAGAAATTAAGGATAAATTATAGGAGAGTGGATAAGTTGTGAAGAAAAAATAAGGTTTATCCACAGAAAAAATGGATGTTTTATAAAGGAATAAAGGGAAAAAGATAAAGTTATGCACTTTATCCACACTATAATAAAAATAATAAATTAAACAATAAGAAAGAAGGAACAAACATGAAATTTACAATTGATAAAAATATCATACTTGAAAATTTAAACAATGTAATAAAAGGAGTTTCGACAAAAAATGTGATACCTGTTTTAAATGGAATAAAATTTGATTTAACGAACCAGGGTTTATCTTTAACTGCAAGTGATAGTGAACTTACGATTAATTCTTTTATAGAAGCAAAAGAGATTGCTACCATTGAAAGTACGGGAACGATTGTTATTCAAAGTAAATTTATTTTGGATATTATCAGAAAGTTACCTAGTGATCTTATTCATTTTGAAATGATTGATCGTTTAAAAATTCGTATTTATACAGAAAATGCCCAATACAATTTAAATTGTTTGGATGCAAATGATTATCCAAATTTAAAAATGGATGAACATAAAGACCCAGTTCTTTTAAATGGAGAAGTATTAAAATCTTTGATTAATCAGACGGTATTTGCTATTTCTACGCAAGAATTACGTCCTTTGTTTACAGGTATTAATATAACAATTATGGGAGATTTGTTAGTGTTTTTAGCAACAGACTCGTATCGTTTAGCAAAGAAAAATATTAAGTTGTCCACATCTGTTGCAACAGATATCAACATTGTTATTCCCGGAAAGAATATTATAGAACTCGAAAAAATTATTGTGGATGACGAATGTGTAGAAATGCATATTTTTAATAATAAGGTTTTGTTTAAATATAAGAATATAAAATTTCAAACGAATTTGCTTTCTGGAACGTATCCCAATACTTCTAATTTAATTCCTACGGAATTTGGTATTATTGCTAAATTAAATAAAGCAGATTTTACTGCAAGTGTTGATAGAGCAGCATTACTTACACAAGGAAAAGATAAAAATATTATAAAAATGAAAATTGAAAATAAAGAAATGGTTATCAATTCTTATGCTTCTGAAATAGGAAAAGTAGAGGAAAAGTTAGAAGTAGATACCGACCCAACGGCAATAATTGATATTTCTTTTAATTCAAAATATATGTTGGAAGCTTTACGAACTATCAAAGAGGAAGAAATCTTGCTTATGATGACCAATGATGTGAAACCGATTGTGATTAAGTCTGTTACTGATGAGTCTTTAATTCAACTTATTTTACCAATTAAAACTTACTAGAAATAGTAGTTTTTTTCTTTCTTCGACAATTTTTGTGATTTCCTCTTGTTATTGTAGATGACAATTTTACTTAGTTAGGAGGTGAAGTTCATGAAAAAGTATGAAATTAATAATAAAACCATGGCGCTTTATGCAATGAGTGAGAAAACAAGAGTTTATGAAGAAGAAAGAAGTTTTGTTGTGGATCAGCCAGCGAATGAGATTATGGAGGAGAGTTGTGCTTATTTTGGTAGTTCTTTATCGGGAAGACGCAAGGGAACAGAAAAGTTAATTGGTGCGTCTTATAAGGCTCCAGTTATTGTGGAAGAAACAAAAAATATTATCTTTTTTCCTACTTCTTCTCATAAGTCTAATTCTTGTTCTTGGTTACGTTCTAGTAAGGTAGAGAGGTATTTTTATAAAAATGGTAAATTGATTGTAGAATTTGTGAATGGAGATAAACTTGCGTTGAATGTTTCTTATGGAGTTATTGATAATCAGATTATGCGTTCTATTCGATTGGAGTCTGTTTTGCGTAATCGAAAGCAAGCGGAAGAGAGAAACGTTAAAAAATAGGTATTCTGTTGACAATTTTTGTGTAAAAAGTCTTTAATGCATTTTTTTATTGTGGTATAATTTTAATAGGTATAGGAGTACATAAATACCTATTATTTTATTATACGGGCGTAAAAGAGGCAAAATATGCAAATAGAGGAGTTAAAATTACTAAATTTTCGGAATTATGAACGAGTAGGTGTTTCTTTTGATCCTAATTTAAATGTCATTTATGGAAAGAATGGCTCTGGGAAAACCAATTTAGTAGAAGCCATTTATGTTTTAGCGCTGACGCGTTCTTTTAAACAAATTCATGATAAAACTTTAATACGGCATGATACAGAAGTGACGAAAATAGAAGGTCTTGTAAAAGGAAAGTATCAAAATACGTATCAAGTGCTTATTACTCCAGAAGGAAAAAAAGTAAAAGTGGATAGTAATAAGTTAACGAAAATTAGTGAGTATATTTCTAAAATTCCTATTGTGCTTTTTAATCCCAATGATTTGAAGATGATTAAGGATACGCCGAGTATAAGAAGAAAATATTTAAATATAGCAATTTCGCAACTTCATGTTTCTTATTTAAAGCAATTAAATAGTTACAATAAGTTGTTGAAAATCCGAAATTCTTATTTGAAACAGATGTATGTGAATGGAAATGCTTTGCAAGATTATTTGGATGTCGTTACAGAAAAATTGGTTTTAGAGGGTTTGCAGATTTATGAACAGCGTAAAGAATATATTGCTCTCATTAATGAACAAATCGCTTCTATTTATGAACAGATAGTAGGGTCAGGAAATTTATGTATCAAATATACAAGTGATTATTCTAAAAAAAGTAAGGAAGAACTTGTGGAAATCTATAAAAAAAGTTTGTCCAGAGATTTATCTTTTGGAAAAACAAATCTTGGTGTCCATCATGACGATATTTGTTTCTGTTTGGATGGAAAAGATTTGAAAGACTATGGTTCGGAAGGACAACAAAAGAATGCCGTGATTTCTTGGAAATTTAGTGAAATGGCTATTTTTAGAGAACAAAAGGGTGTTTTGCCTATTTTGATTTTGGATGATCTATTGAGTGAACTTGATATGGAAAAGATTAAAAATATTTTATCTTTTATTCATGAGGAAGGGCAAACGTTTATTACAACGACAGAGATTGAAAAAATAGAGTATTTATTAGACGAAAAGTCCTATAAGAAAATTCATATAAGAAATGGAAAACTGGAGGAGGTATAAAATATGGATGAGAAAAAGCATTATGATGATGGGGATATTCAAGTTTTAGAAGGATTAGAAGCGGTAAGAAAACGTCCTGGGATGTATATAGGAACGACGAGTGAAAAGGGACTCCATCATTTGGTTTGGGAAATTGTTGATAATGCGATTGATGAGGCCTTAGCTGGGTATTGTGATGATATTGAAGTGGTAATAGGAAAAGGGAATACGATTACTGTAAAAGATGATGGACGTGGGATGCCAACAGGAATTAATGCGAAGACAGGGTTATCAACAGTAGAAACGATATTTACTGTATTGCATGCTGGTGGTAAGTTCGGTGGCGGAGGCTATAAAGTCAGTGGAGGCTTACATGGCGTAGGTGCTAGTGTAGTGAACGCGTTATCTACATGGCTTGAGGTTACTGTTTACCGGGAAGGAAAAATATACTTCCAAAAGTTTAGTAATGGTGGAAAACCGGAAGGACCGTTAAAGGAAATTGGAGAGTGTGAAGAAAATCGTACAGGTACTGCTGTAACTTTTAAAGCAGATCCAGAAATATTTACAGAAACTACAGTTTATAATTATGATACTTTAGCGAAACGTTTGCAAGAACTTGCTTTTTTGAATAAAGGAATTCGTATTATTTTATTTGACGAAAGAGAAGAAGAGAAAAGACAAGAATTTCTATATAATGGAGGAATTATCGAGTATGTACAGATGCTTAATAAGAATAAGACTCCTATTCATGAAAATGTTTTATATTTTGAAGGTTCTGAGGATGGCGTAGAAGTCGAAGTCGCTATGCAATATAATGACTCTTATAATGCGAATGTGTATAGTTTTACTAATAATATTAATACGTATGAAGGTGGAACACATGAAGATGGTGTAAAACGTGCTTTAACTAGAATTATTAACAATTATGCGAGAAATAGTAAAATATTGAAAGATAATGATGAGGCGTTAACGGGAGAGGATGTTCGTGAAGGCTTAACTATGATTATTAGTTGTAAACATCCAAACCCTCAATTTGAAGGACAAACAAAGACAAAACTTGGTAATGCAGAGGTTCGTAAAATATCGGACGATGTATTTAGCGAGGGTTTTGAACGTTTCTTAATGGAAAATCCAAATGAAGCAAAAATAATTTTGGATAAAGCAACAACTGCTGCTAGGGCACGTATGGCGGCGAAGAAGGCAAGAGAGTTAACTAGAAGAAAGACGGCTTTGGATACAATTAATACAATTGGTAAACTTGCAGATTGTACGAGTAAAGATGCTTCTATTTCTGAAATATTTATTGTCGAAGGAGATAGTGCTGGAGGTTCTGCTAAAGATGCAAGAATTCCTAAAACACAAGCAATACTTCCTTTGCGCGGAAAAATATTAAATGTGGAAAAAGCAAGACTAGACCGAGCTTTGTCGAATGAAGAAATACGAACAATTATTACAGCATTTGGTACTGGAATAGGAGACGAATTTGATATTGAAAAATTAAGGTATCATAAAATCGTTATCATGACTGATGCCGATGTGGATGGTAGTCATATACGTATCTTGTTATTAACATTGTTTTATCGCTTTTTTAGACCGATTATAGAGGGTGGCTATGTGTATGCTGCACAACCTCCTTTGTATAAGGTTGTTCATGGTAAAAATATTAAGTATGTATTGACGGATGAAGAGTTAGCAGAATATCGTGCAACTTTGCCTCCGAATGCTAAGCCGATTGTAAATCGTTTTAAAGGTTTAGGAGAGATGGATGCTATTGATTTACGTGAGACAACGATGCATAATGAACATCGTGTATTAAAAAGGATTACTGTAGATGATGCGATAGCAGCAGATAAGGTCTTTACTGATTTAATGGGAGAAGATGTTTTGCCTCGTAAAGAATTTATTGAACAAAATGCTGTTTTTGTTAAGAATTTAGATATTTAGGAGGGTTTTAGATGGAAAGAATTATTGAAAACAATATAGTTAAAGAAGTACAAGATTGTTTTATAGATTATTCGATGAGTGTTATTACGGCTCGTGCCATTCCAGATTTAAGAGATGGTTTAAAGCCAGTGCATCGTCGTATTTTGTATTCGATGTATGAGTCTGGTTATACTCCTGATAAGCCTCATCGGAAAAGTGCTAGAATTGTTGGAGATGTCATGGGTAAATATCACCCACATGGAGACTCTTCTATTTATGATGCAATGGTTCGTATGGCTCAATCTTTTAGTTTTCGTCATGAACTTGTCGATGGACATGGAAATTTTGGAAATATGGATGGCGATGGCGCTGCTGCCATGCGTTATACAGAAGCAAGACTTTCTAAACTTGCTCTTGAAATGGTTCGTGATATTAACAAAAACACTGTTGATATTGTACCTAACTTTGATGAAACAGAGAAAGAACCAGTTATTTTACCAAGTCGTTTTCCTAATATTTTAGTGAATGGTACGATGGGTATTGCTGTTGGTATGGCGACCAATATTCCTCCTCATAATTTAGGAGAAGTGATTGATGGTTGTGTTGCTTATATTGATAATCATGATATTGATACGGATGGATTGATGCAATATATTAAAGGGCCTGATTTCCCAACTGGTGCTTCTATTTTAGGAAATAGTGGTATAAGAAAGGCTTATGAAACTGGTAAGGGCAGCATTACTATTCGTGGTAAAGCAGATATTGAGGAAGATGGACACAGTGGAAGAACTAGAATTATTGTTTCTGAGTTGCCTTATCAAGTAAATAAAGCAGAATTTCAATCACGTATTGGAGAACTTGTTAGAGATAAAATTATTGATGGTATAAGTGAACTTCATGAAGAGTCAAATTTGGAGAACCCAGTTCGTGTAGTTATCTACATTAAAAGAGATGCCAATGCAAATGTTGTTTTAAACAATTTGTATAAATATACACAGTTACAAACAACGTATGGTATTAATTTATTAATGATTGACCAAGGTTCTCCAAAAGTCTTAGGACTTAAGGATATTATTTCTAAGTATATTGATTATCAGAAAGAAATTATTATTCGTAGAACAAAATATGATTTAGATAAAGCCTTAGATCGAGTTCATATTTTAGAGGGTTTGAAGATTGCTTTAGATCATTTGGACGAGGTAATTAAGACCATTCGTGAGTCAGAGAATGATGTGATTGCTAAAGAACAATTGATGGCGAAATTTGGTTTGGACGATATTCAAGCAAATGCAATTTTGGAAATGAAATTGCGTCGTTTGACTGGTTTGGAACGTGAGAAAATTGAAAATGAATTAGCAGAACTACTTAAATTAATCGAAGAGTTAAGAGGTATTCTTGCTAGCGAAGAAAAAGTTTTGGCTATTATACGTGAAGAATTACTTGAAATTAAGAATAAATATGCTGATGAGCGTAGAACAAATATTGATATGTCCGCTATAGAGTATATTGAGGATGAGTCTTTAATTCCAGAAGAAGATATTATGATAGCACTTACCCACAATGGTTATATTAAACGTACAACTTCTGATACATTCAAGTTACAAAATCGTGGTGGAGTAGGCGTTAAGGGTATGAACACAAATGAAGAAGATTTTGTAGAGCATATTGCTAACTTATCCACACATGATTATGTATTATTCTTTACTAACAAGGGAAAAGTGTATCGTTTGAAAGGATATGAAATACCTGAATTTAGTAGACAATCGAAGGGACTTCCAATAATCAATTTGTTGCAAATTGAAAAAGAAGAAAAAATTAATTCTATTTTATCTATCAAACGCGAAGATGAAGCAAAATATTTGTTGTTTGCTACAAAACAGGGAATTGTAAAACGTACAAGCATTAATGAATTTGATAATATTCGAACGAATGGTAAAATTTGTATTAGTTTAAGACCAACTGACGAATTAATTTCTGTACAAAAAACGACTGGAGAAGATATGATTTTACTTGGGTCTAGTGATGGACGAATGGTGAAGTTTATAGAGGACGAAGTACGTATTATGGGACGTACTGCTAGTGGAGTACGAGGGATTAATTTAAGTGAATCTATTTGTATTGGCGCCGAGAAGGCTACTGAAAACGACTCTTTGATTATTGTTACTAAGAAAGGATATGGTAAGCAAACAAATGTTGGTGATTATCGTCAGACTAGACGGGGAAGTAAGGGCGTGAAAGCGCTTAATGTCACTGATAAAAATGGAGATATGGCTGCCTTCCATTTAGCAAGCGAGAATAGTGATTTAGTTATAGTTACTAACACTGGTATGATTATAAGAGTTCCGTTAGAACAAATCAATGTATTAGGAAGAGTTACACAAGGTGTTCGTTTAATTCATTTGAAAGATAATCAAGAAGTATCAACAATTAGTTTAGTGGAAAAAACACCTGAAGAAGTAAATACGG
>CAMUBM010000006.1 GCA_947087145.1 uncultured Mycoplasmatota bacterium | reverse complement strand
GGGAGAAAAAGAAATGTAAAATTACTTATTTACTTTTCAAATTTCTTTTGTTATAATCGTGAATAGAATATGGGAGTGATTAGTATGAAGGCATTATCACCTGAAGTTAGTGCTTTGCTAGACAAATTGTATAATTTAAGAGGAGAGGATAGTGTTCTCCTTGTAGAGATGGATAAGCAAAAAAACAAAGCCGTAGAGACGAAGACAAGAACGACGATAGAGAAGAAAGAATTACAAGATAAGATTGCTA
This sequence comes from uncultured Mycoplasmatota bacterium, assembly GCA_947087145.1. Lineage (GTDB taxonomy): Bacteria > Bacillota_I > Bacilli_A > RF39 > UBA660 > MGBC108787. The sequence goes on along the minus strand of CAMUBM010000006.1, from coordinate 14,516 downwards.
ATCTAGAAAAATTACATAATGAGTTAACAGATCAAGGAGAGAGACTTGCTGATCTTTTGTCTGGAATTAATCGTAATGATTATTTAACGGTTTTGACTCGTTTAAATCTTGATTTTGATCCTCAAAATTTGGTTGAGAAACTTAATAAATCTTTGCCACGTACTATTGACTCTGTTTTAATGGATACTAAAAAGGCTGAAAAGCAGCTTGCAAAAGTAGAAGAGGAAATGAATACAGCTATTTCTAAGATTGAAGAATTAAGCATTCGTCGTGATGCTGCTATGGCTAATCAAGAAAAATTAAATGAATATTTTGATTTGGCTTTGTCAGGAAGAATTAGTATTACGAGAGATTCTATTGCTTCTTTGTTGGAACAATTTAATTTTACAGCAGAAGAACAAAGAGAAGCAGCTAAGATTTTGATGTTCCCTGAGGATGCATTATTTCAATATGATGAAAAATTGCAAGAAAGAGAAAAAAGTGGTAAATCTTTTAGCGATGTGTTTAGCGAAGCCAAGAATGCTGATCCTATTGTAGAAGACTCTGTGAAAATTGTAAGAGAAGATCCAGAAAGAGTAGAATTTGAATATGATGTGGAACCAGAAGTAGCAATTGAGACTCCGAAAGAACAACTCATTAATGTGATGGAACGTTATGGAATGAATTATTTAGATTTTACTGGCCAAGAATTAGATACTTTGATTAATAACTATGACGAAGCGTTAATAGAAGAAAATATAAAGTACATTAAGAATAGTGATATAGGAACAGAAATTTTTGTAAATCATGCTAGTTTAATGTTGGATCATGAGTTACAATCTAAAGTAGATGCTTTGTTACAAGTAGGAAAAGAACCAATTGATATTTATTTAAATCCGAATGTTTTAGAAAAATATTCAAAAGATTCTTTAGATATAGCGATTGCTAACTTAAGAGATAATGGGATGGATCCGAAAAATGTGCCATTGATGGCATATTAATGAGGTGACCTTTATGAACATAGTAACAATATTAAATAAATTAAAAGAAAGCAGTATGGTCTCAGATACAGAAGATGGAATGAGTTTATTTTCTGATTGTTTTACTAAGTTTGGTATTAGTTTACTTTTACTAAATGACGAAAATAAATTTAATGGAATTGTAGATTTGTTAAAAAATAATGGAATTCCTTTACAAAAAGCCAATGGTATTTATGCTCTACGTATTTTTGCTGTTGAATTGTCTGAATTGGAGAATTTGATTTCCACTTTTCAAAACTTAAATGAAATAGAATTTTTAAGATATTATCCAGAATTGTTAGCAGAGCCAAAAAATATTCATTCTGTTATTGAACAAATAAAATATTGTCAAACGAATGGAATTTCTTATAAAACAAGTTCTGGGTATTTAATGAGTATTTTGCTTCCTGATAGTGACTATGCCAATCAGGTAGTGGAAGAAGAAATTACCGATGTAAATGAATTTTTAAAAAGATATTTGAAAGATACAACTTTAATTGACCGCTTGGTGAATGGAGAAGCAACTGAAGGTGAAGAAGATTTTAATATTGCATTAGAACTTCAAAAAGTGGAAAATAAAATCTGTGAAGAATTTTTATTTCCAGTAGACGATGGATGGAAGATAGTTATTAATAATAAGGAAGTAAATTCTTTTCAAGAAGTTAAAAATACTATAAGTACTATTACAAAACTAAATTTGTCTATTTCTTTTAATGATGCTTTGTTGATAGTATTATTTTATAAAACAAGTTTAACTCCTGCTGAAGTTTCTGACATTATTGAGAATGTTTTATTGAAGGAGGAAGTGTAATGAAGTTTTTATTAGAATATGGTTTTAATGAAGAAGAAATTGAAAACTTTAGTGTAAATATACCACCTATGTTGATGGATAAACTATCTAGTTCTTATTTATTGGTTTCTAAAAATATTCTTTCTATTAAAGAGATGGGCATTCAAACTTATAAATCTATATTTTTAAAATTTTATGATATGTTTTTAATGGATAATAGTAATTTTGTTAACGTTTTTAATAAGTATGATTTGTCTGATTTAGTGGAAAAAATTGATGCAAATTACGAAATTGTAGAATTCTTATAAGAAGAAAATTGGAACTTTAAAAAGTTTCTTTTTTTTTGTATAATAATAGTAATAGATTGGGTGGTTATGATGGACTATTTGAATAAGTTAAATGAGCAACAAAGAGAGGCAGTAATGCATAAAGATGGTCCATGTTTAGTGATTGCTGGGGCAGGTTCTGGGAAGACAAAAGTGTTAACAACTCGTATTGCCCATTTGATTGATGAAGGTATTTCTTCCTATCATATTCTGGCGATTACTTTTACCAATAAGGCAGCAAAGGAAATGCGTGAAAGATTGGAAATCTTGGTTCCAGACAATAATGTTTTTGTAGGAACATTTCATTCTTTTGGCGTACGAATTCTAAGAGAAAATTATATGCACTTGGGCTTAGAGAGAAATTTCACGATTTTGGATAGTGACGATGTACTGAGTCTAATCAAAAAAATAATGAAAGATTTGGGAATAGCGAAAGAGGAGTGTGCTCCTTCCTACATACGTAATCGAATTAGTTTTATCAAAAATGAGATGATGGGTCCGGTAGAAATTGAAAAGTTTTTTAATACAGAACCAGAACAAATTGCTTATCGTGTTTATAAAGAGTATGTTCAAGTTTTAAAGAAAAACAATTCAGTAGATTTTGACGACTTATTATTATTACCAGTGCAACTTTTTTTGAAAAATAAAGAAGTTTTGGAACATTATCAAGAAAAGTATCAATATATATTGATTGACGAGTATCAGGATACCAATGAAGTACAGTACAAAATGACCAAGTTACTAGGCTGTTTATATAACAACATTTTTGTTGTGGGAGATCCAGACCAGTCAATCTACCAGTTCAGGGGTGCCAATTATAAAAATATTTTGAATTTTGAACGAGATTATAAAAATGCAAAAGTGATTCCCTTAGAAGAAAATTATCGAAGTACAAAAATGATTTTAGATGCAGCGAATTCTGTGATTAAAAACAATAAAGATCGAAAAGAAAAGAATTTACGTAGCAATAAAATGCTTGGTGCAAAGGTACAATATTTTCGCAGTTATGACGAAAAACATGAAATTACTTTGTGTATAGAGGAGATAAAGAAACTACTTGATGATGGCTATAAAGCAAGTGATATGGCGATTTTTTATCGAACGAATGGTCAAGCACGTGTGGTAGAAGAAATGTTTATTAAATCAAATCTTCCTTATAAAGTGATTGGAAGTTATTACTTTTATCAACGAAAAGAAATAAAAGATTTAATTAGTTATTTACGATTGATTATTAATCCTCATGACGAGATTAGTTTACGACGTGTTATTAATGTACCGAAGCGAAAGATTGGACCGAGTACTCTTGCTCGTATTGAAACAGAAGCTCTAGCAAATGGTATTTCTATGTTTGATGCGATTTCTAGTGGAAAAGAACTTGAATTTAAAAATTTGATTATAGACCTTAGAAAGATGAGTGAGTCTTTGTCTTTAACAGAACTCATTGATGTTGTATTGGAAAAATCAGGCATGAAAAAAGAACTTGAGTTAGAATCTTCTTTGGAAAGTGAACTACGTTTAGAAAACTTAATGGAGTTTAAGAGTATCACAGCTTCTTTTGAAGAGCGAACTGGTAGTGTGAATTTAGAGGACTTCTTAGAAGAAATTAGTTTGATTGCAGACATGACCGAACATAAAGAATACGATGATGCTGTTACTTTAATGACGATTCATAGTGCTAAAGGTTTAGAGTTTGATGTGGTGTTTCTAATTGGAATGGAGGAAGGAATCTTTCCTCATGCGAATTCTATTGTAGAAGCAGATGGAGTAGAAGAAGAAAGACGTCTTATGTATGTTGGAATTACGAGAGCAAGAGATTTGTTGTATCTTACGAATGCGAAACGAAGAATGCTTTATGGTAAAGAAAGTATGAACCCACCGAGTCGTTTTATTGAAGAGATTGATGGAGATTTACTGGAAGTTATGAATAATAGTGTGAAAGAAGAAAAAACTAAGTTTTCCAAAGAAAAAGTTTATAGTAATGAAACTATTGATTGGAAAAGTGGAGACGTTGTGTTACATGATACGTATGGACGAGGAGTTGTTGTCGGTGTTGATAAGATGCTCGTTACTGTTGCTTTTAATAATCGAGTGGGAATAAAAAAGTTAATGAAAAATCATAAGAGTTTGAAAAAAATGAATTAGGAGGTTTTTATGGATCATTTAAATACTTATAAGCCTTTGCAAGAAGATATTTTTTTTGCTTCATTAGAAAATAAAGTGCTTAATGTGCTTTCTGATGGAAAGACTTGTGCTTGGTTAGAAAGAAAGGAAACTGGTTATGTTTGGGCAGGAGATTATCCTTTGCATTTTGATATACTTGCTAATTGTTCAAATGTTCGAAGTTCTATTTTAGGTGACTCCTTGCTTCTTTCTTTTAAAAATAAAAAGTTTATGGTAGAACTTTGTTCTAGGCAAAGAATTGGTGGATATAAAGAGCCTATCAACGAAATTGTGCTTGCAAAAGGAGAAGGGCATTCTCTTTGGGAAGCGCTTATGTTACTTGATTTAAAGTTGCGGGGGCATGATTTTGCTTATCAACCAATTAAAAAAGATAAAGAGAAAGTGGTAAATATGGATGCCTATAAACGAAGTAGAGAGAAAAAGAAAAGGAATTAGTTTTTTAGAAAGGAAAAAATTTTATGGATTTAACATTGGTTGTGATGGCTGCTGGAGTAGGAAGCCGTTTTGGAGGTTTGAAACAAGCGACTCCAATAGATCTTGATGGCAATTTCATTATGGGCTATTCGGTTTATGATGCAATACGAGCTGGATTTACAAATGTTGTTTTTGTAATCCAAGAAGAACATTTGGATTTGTTTCAACGTACGATTGGCAAACGCTTGGAAAATAATATACATGTAAGTTATGCTTTTCAAAAAATAGAAGATATTCCGAAAGAAATGGAACTATCTAGTCGTACAAAGGCTTGGGGAACTGTACAGGCAATACTTGCTGCGAAACCTTATGTTAATGGTTCTTTTGTTGTGATTAATGCTGACGATTTTTATGGAAAAAATGCTTATTTTGCAGCAGCAGATTTCTTGTTAAATGTAGAGAAACCTTTTACTTATGCCAATATTTCTTATGAATATGGAATTACAAAAAGTTTAGAAGGTTCTGTAAAGCGAGGAGTCCTTTCTTTAGAAGAAGACAAAGTATGCTCTATCATAGAATGTAGCATAGGAAATGAGAATGGGCGGATTTTGGCTACTCCTTTGTTTGAAGGAAAGGCATTTGAAATTTTTGATACAACTCCTGTGTCAATGAGTTTTTTTGCTTTTCAACAAGATATTTTTGGATTATTAGAAAGTTATTGGGAAAACTATTTTTTACAAAGTGAGGAAGAAATTTTAGCGGGTGAGGTTCTTCTTCCAGAATGTTTGAAAGAGAATATTAAATCAGGAAAGATTACGGTTTATAATCAACCGAGTTATAGTGAATGGATAGGAATGACGTATCGAAGTGATTTACCTGTTGTAGAAGAAAAAATGAAAGATTTAAGGGATAGAGGTATTTATCCAAATTGTTTATGGGAGAATGCTTGTGAAAAATAAAGAAATTCAAGAACGTATAGAATATTTGCGTAAACTTTTAAATGATGCGAATTATGAGTATTATGTTTTGGATCATCCTACGTTAACGGACCAAGAGTTTGATAAGTATTTAAGGGAACTGGAAGTGTTAGAGAATAACCATCCGGAGTTTGATAGTCCACTTTCTCCAACTAAAAAAGTAGGTGGAGAAGTCATTGATCGTTTTCGTAAAGTGCGTCATAAAATACCTATGCTTTCTTTACCAGATGTATTTAGCGTAGAAGAAATTGAAGAGTTTGATACGCGTATTGTGAAGGAAAATGTAGATCCTACTTATGTTTGTGAGTACAAAATTGATGGTTTATCTGTTTCTCTTCATTATGAAAAAGGGGCTTTAGTTTTTGCTGCGACACGAGGAGATGGAGTCGTTGGAGAGGATATCACCCACAATGTCCGAACGATTAAAAGTGTTCCTTTTACTTTAAAGAAACCTATAGATATTGAAGTTCGTGGAGAAATTTATATGCCTAAAAAGGTCCTTTTAGAATTGAATGAAAAACGAGCAAAAGAGAATTTACCATTGCTTCAAAATGTACGAAATGCTGCTGCAGGTTCTATACGCCAATTGGATTCTCGTGTGGCGGCAGAAAGAAAGTTAGATACTTGGATTTATCATTTACCTAATCCAGAAGATTATGGAATAGAAACGCATGCTGAGGCTTTGCAGTTTATGAAAGACTTAGGGTTTAAAGTAAATGAAAAAGCAAATCGTGTGGTGACAGGAATTCAGGAAATCGAAGAATACGTACAGGAGACAACCGAGAAAAGAAAAGACTTGCCTTATGAAATTGATGGTATAGTTATTAAGGTTAATCGTTTGGACTCACAAAAAAAATTGGGTTTTACTTCTAAGTATCCGAAATGGGCGGTTGCGTATAAGTTTCCGGCGGAGGAAGTATTAACGAAATTAACGGATATTGTTTTTACAGTAGGAAGAACAGGAAGAATTACGCCGAATGCCGTTTTGGAACCAGTCATTGTAATGGGTTCTACAGTAAAGAGAGCCACCCTTCATAATGAAGATTATGTTTTATCTAAGTCATTAAAAATTGGAGATATTGTATCAATACGAAAAGCGGGGGATGTCATTCCAGAAGTGGTAGAAGCGAAATTTGATAGAAGAACTGGGAATGAAAAAGAGTTTACCATGATTACGAATTGTCCTATTTGTGGAAGTGTTTTAGAAAAGAAAAAAGATCAAGTCGATCATTATTGTATGAATAGTCTTTGTCCTGCTAGAAAAGTAGAGTCTTTAATCCATTTTTGTAGTCGTAAAGCTATGAATATTGATGGATTAGGAGACGAAATTGTAGAAGATTTTTTTAACTTGGGTTTTGTTAAATCCATTCCAGATATTTATTTTTTGAAAGAACATAGAGAGGATTTAATAGAGTTAGAGGGATATGGGAATAAGAGTGTGGATAATTTACTAACGGCTATTCTAGATAGTAAGTTAAATAGTATGGAACGTTTGCTATTTGGTTTAGGAATTGAAGGTATTGGAGATAAGACTGCTTTATTGCTTTCTAAATTATTTAAAAATGTAGATGCAATGCTTAATGCAACTTATGAAGATTTTAAAAATATTCGGGATATTGGACCTACGTTAGCTCAAAATTTGTATGATTATTTTCATGATGTGGATCATATTGCATTGATTGAAGAATTAAAAAATATTGGTGTAAATATGACTTACTTAGGGGAACCAGAGAAAAATCATGATTTGATTAGTGGAAGACGTTTTGTTTTAACAGGTACACTTTCTTTTACAGATCGAGATTCTTTAAGTACACTTTTAGAGTCTTATGGAGGTCTTACTAGTTCTTCTGTGAGTAAGAAAACAGATGTCGTAATTGTTGGAGATAGTCCAGGTAGTAAGTACGAAAAAGCCCTTGAGTTACATATTGAAATTTGGGACGAGGAAAAAGTAAAAAGCATCGTGGATGGTTTATAACGATGTTTTTCTTTGTGCAAAAAACTAGCATTCTTGTATATAATGTAGTATAATGATAACAATCTTAAATAGACGAGGTGAACTATGAAAAAAATAAAAAAACTATGGATGGAAAATCGTGTTTTGTTTGTTTTGTTTCTTATTATAATTATTTGTGCATTTATCATATTAGGGGTATTATTTAAATATTTTTTTGGAGCTACGAAATCGAGTTATGGAGATCGTTTAAAGGGAATTGAAACTGTAGAAGTGACAGATACTATGAAAAATGACTTTCTTGCTTCTATAAAAGGAAATGAACTAGTGAATGATGCTAAAATAGATGTTCGTGGAAAGATTGTTTACATTTATTTAACTTTTATAGAAACAGCAAGTTTAGAAGAAGCCCAAAGTCGAGCAATAGAGTCTTTGCAATTCTTTGAACAAAATTATTTAGATTTTTATGATTTTCATTTTACCTTGAAAAGTAATGTAACAGAAACAAGTGAAGGTTTCTTAATTATGGGTGCTAAAAATGTCAATGGTAGTGGTTTGGTTTGGAATAACAATACCCCTATTGAAGCAGATAGTGAGTAGTGATAGTTATGAAGAGTAAGAAAAAATCGATATTTATTACAATAATTTTATGTGTTTTTGTAGTTGCTTTGGGTCTTTTCTTGTATTTTTATTTTACAAATCCTGATCGTTTGACATCGAAAGAAAAGCGTTATTTGGCAGAGAATTCAAATGTGGTACAAAATATTGGCATTTTAAATAATGTGCATTTGTTTGGAGAAAATGGGACAGGTGTTTTTTATGATTTCTTAACTGATTTTTCTAAAAAGCATGATTTAAAAACGAATCCTGTTACTTATAATTTGGGAGAAAATGCTAAAGGGCTTTCATTTACGGCCGGAACAAGTGTAACGGACACAGAGTTTGTTTTTTATGAGGAGCATTTTGTTTTGCTTGGAAAAAAGGAAGAATATATAAGCAATGTTACTCATTTAACTACACAAAAAATTGGTGTTTTAAAAGAACATTATACTTATGTACAGAATTATTTGAATAATGCAAATATACAATTGCAATCTTTTGATACAAGAGAAGAATTGTTAGAAAACTTTCAAAAGCAAACTGATATTACTTATATGATAGTTCCCCTTTCTCTTTATATGGAAGAAATTTTAAAAAATAATTATTTTGTTGTTAGTCATTTTAGTGATTTAGCCTATTATTATAAAATAAACAAAAGTGATAATGGGGTACTTGGTACGATTTTAGAAAAATATTTTCATTCTTGGGAAGAAGATATGTTTCACGATTCTTATAAAGAGCATATGTTTAATTTGTTTATCAAATCTTTAGGAATTGCTTTAAAAGATGTGGATGCTATGCGTGCAGTATCTTACGAATATGGTTTTATGAATAATAGTCCTTATGAAATTTTAAGTGGTGGCAATTATGGTGGAATTATAGCACAATATTTAAAAGAATTTTCTGATTTTAGTAATATAGAGTTGTCTTTTACTAAGTATAGAAATTTAACTAAGTTTGAAAATGCTGTTAAGAATAATAAAGTTTCTATTTATTTTGGATATCATGATGTAGATGCTAATTTTAATTCTGTTCCTTCTGGTATTGGATTGTCTTATCATGTTTTGGTTTCTAAGAAGGATCCAATGGTTGTTCATTCTTTACAGACTCTTGTAGGAAAAGAAGTTTATGTTTTAAAGAATTCTACTCTTTATAATTATATAAAAACAAACTTAAAAGCGGAGATAAAGACCTATGAAACGGATAAGGAATTGGAAAAATTAATCAAAAATGATAAAATTATTATTGTGGATGCAAATGTTTATGCTGCAAATCAACATGGAATGTATCATGATTATACTGTTCGTTATTCTAGCGTTTTGGATACAGATTATCAATTTCGTGTTTCAGCGAGCGAAACTTTTAGTAAGCTATTTACGAAATTTGTTAATATGAAGGACTCGCATGTTACAATTAACAAAGGAATTTATAATTATGATTTGACATTTAAAGCTGGTACGATTACAGGAACAATTGCTCGTTATTTTATGTATATTTTGATTGCCTTTGTTATTGTTTTCTTGTATGTGTATCGTTTGACTAAAAAAGTAAAGTTATCCAAAAAGATAAAAAAGGAAGATAAATTAAAATATATTGATCAATTGACTTCTTTAAAGAATCGTAATTATTTGACAGAAAATTTAGAGGCCTGGAGTCAAAATCGTATTTATCCGCAGTCTGTTATCGTGATTGATTTAAACAATTTACAATATATTAATGATACAATGGGATATGAAAAAGGCGATGAGCAAATTAAGGCTGCTGCGAATATTTTAGTAAAAACTCAACTGGATAATAGTGATATTATAAGGACTGATGGAAATGAGTTTGTACTCTATTTAGTAGGATATCAAACAAAGCAGATTACAAGTTATATTCATAAACTAAATAAAGAGTTTAAACGTCTTCCTTATGAACAAGGAGCAGCGATTGGTTATAGTATGATAGAGGATGATATCAAAACGATAGAAGATGCTATTAATGAGGCAGTTGAAGAGGTAAAAAAACAAAAAGAGAATAAAAAAGAGGAAAAGTGATGAAGAAACGATTCAAGGAATTTATAAGCAAAGTATTTCAAGTAGTTTCTAGACCAGAGATGGCAGTTCTTCCTGGACAACTGGCCTTCTTTTTTGTTTTGTCTGTGGTTCCTATTGTTACTTTGATTACTTATGGGGCGTCCTTCTTGAATTTGTCTTTGGATTTCATTAGTAATTTTGTTGGTAAAGCTTTTGGTGAGGAAGTTGCTGTTTTAATTGTACCTATGATTTCCATTTCTAATGTTGATTTTCGTTTTTTCTTTACATTGCTTGTTGGTTATCATATAGCTAGTAATGGAGCAGCATCTATTATTGTGACATCCAATGCCATTTATGGTATCCCTGACTCTGATTTTTTACATCGCCGGGTGAAAGCTATGATTATGACAATTATAATTGTGTTGTTGTTTCTGTTTATTTTGATTGTTCCTTTGTTTGGACAGAATATTATTGATATGATTCAGTTTGTGAATATGAATGAAACAATTACAAAAACTTTTGTTTTTGCTTTTCAATTATTGAAAGGACCTATTGCTTGGTTTATTATGTTTTGCTTTATTAAAATTTTGTATACAATGGCTCCTGATCGAAAACTTTCAAGTGCTAATGTGAATTTTGGAGCGGGATTTACTACCGTTATGTGGGTAATTGTTACGGCAGGGTATTCTTATTATATTAATCATTTTGCTAATTATGCGGTATTTTATGGTGGTCTTGCTAATATTGTGATGCTAATGCTTTGGGTCTATTTTCTTGCTTATGTTTTTGTGATAGGAATGGCTCTTAATTATAAAGAGGAAGTAATTAAACTGGAAAAAACAGGAGTTATGGAAGTTATAAAATAAGTCATACTAACTATTAGTGTACACAAGTATTATTTTGTACACGATGAATTTCGATATCAATCTAATACAATTGGTATTAAACGATATTGAAGAATAATACTTAGAAGGAGCAAATTTGCTTCTTTTTTGTTGATAAAATGAGAAGAGAGATTATAAACTATATACATTGCGTAAGAAGAAAGGTATTATTTATGAAAAGATTTGTATTAGAAAAAAGTGGGGAGACATTGGCGGTTATTATGGCTGGTGCTATGTTGTTTGGAAATCCTCAACCTTTTTTGCCAGAAGAAGTATTTACTTATTCTATTGAACTGGAAGAACAAGAAGATTTTTCTAGGAAACTAAGTAGAAAAAAAGGGAAGAAAGACTTAAATTCTTCTGGAAAATATGTTGGTTATAGAAGAAATCCACGAGATGGATTTGGAAGACCTAATGCACCTATTTCTAAAAATAATGAAGAATAATTTTTCTTTGTTTTTTTATTTTGTGTTATAATAGTTCTCATTAGGAGGAGAATTGTATGCTTGTTTATGGTAAGAACGTTTTAATGGATATGGATAGTAAAAAAATTCGAAAAGTTTATCTTTCTGATCATTTGCACTCTGGGGAAATATTTACTTATTTAAAAGAAAAAGGTATTCATTATTTTTTGTGTCCTAAAAGCAGGCTTGATAAAATGGTTGTAGGTAATCATCAGGGGGTTGTTTTAGAAATTGATGATTATAATTATTATTCTTTGGACAGTATAGAAAATGAGGATTTTATTGTGGCTCTTGACCATATAGAAGATGTACATAATTTTGGTGCCATTATTCGTACTTGTGAAGCGGCTGGTGTAAAAAGCATACTTGTACCTAAGGATAGAAGTGTCCGAATTAATGAAGTAGTTATGAAAACAAGTGCTGGTGCTTTGGATCGGGTACGTGTTGTTTTGGTTTCTAATTTGTGTGAAGCTTTAAAGAAATTGCAAAAACAAAATTATTTTGTTTATTCTTCTTTTATGGATGGAGAAGATTATAAGACTTTAGATTTTTCTGGGAAGAAGATTTTAGTGATTGGGAATGAAGGAAAAGGTATTAGTAAAGTGGTAGAGGCTATTACAGATGTAAGGGTGGGAATTCCTATGTCTGGGAGTGTGAATAGTTTGAATGCAAGTGTGGCAGCAGGTATTTTAATTTTTGCTATGAAATAGGGGGGTTTTTATGAATTACGAAGAATATTCTGATAGTGAACTTTATTCTATGATTTGTGAGTCAAATGAAGAGGCAAAAGATGTTTTGTATTTGAAGTATAAGTATATTATCGATATTGTTATTAAGAAGTATGCTTTTACAGCCATGAAATATGGCTTTGAATATAAAGATTTGTATCAAGAAGCTTTAGTTGGTTTTTCAGATGCACTTAATTCTTATAAGGACGATAAAAATACAAGTATGGCTACTTTTATTACCTTGTGTGTGGAAAGAAGATTACAAAATACGATACATAAAGCAGGAAGAGTTAAAAATCGTGTTTTACTAGAGAGTTTGTCATTGGATCATGTATATGAACAATATGAAATTCCTTTAAAAGATATTATTAGTGACAATAGTGATAATGACCCTCTTTTAAATATAGCTAAGGACGAGGCATTTGACGAACTTATCTCTTTTATAGAGAAGTCTTTATCAAGTAGTGAATATGAAGTGTATAAGTTGTTAATTTCTGGTATGTCTTACAATGAGATTGCCGAAACACTTCATAAAAATCCAAAACAAATTGATAATGCAATTCAACGATTGAAAGGGAAGATAAAAGAGATATTGAAAGAAAGAGAAGAACAAAAGTAATTTGACAATAGATTTTTTTAATAAAATAATAAATATTATTTAGTTAGAGGAGAGTGAATTTTATGTGTGAAGAAGTGTATGTGTTTGTAGAAGTTTTAGAGGAAGATAAAGTTTGTTATGTTGAAAAAAGAACTTTTGCAGTGGGTAGTTTAGAAGCTAGACGTGCTAAACTTACTTTTAAAGGAATGTCTGCTATTGCTAATAGAAAAGGTTATACTATTAAAGAAAAAACAAAGTCTGTAGCAAATGATGATTTTAATTTTTCAGAAAACGATGTAGTACCAGGTCGATAAGTTATAAATTATTATGAAATTAGAGGAAAAGTCTAGGGGGAAAATTTTAAAAAGAGTACTTGTATTTTCCTTTTTTTTATGATAAATTATCTTTAACAAAGCACGAAAGTGTTTTTATTTTGGAATATTTTTGTAAAAGAGGAGTTTTATGGAAAAGGGAAAAAAGAAAAAAAATACGAAAAAAAAAGAGATTAAAGATGTAAAGCCTGGATTATTTAAAGGCGTACGTTTGGAACTTAAAAAGGTTACATGGCCAGATAAAAAAGATGTATTCAAGTATTCTGTTGCAACTTTGGTATTTTGTGTAGTCGTAGTATTGTTCTTTCAATTATTAAATTTAGGCTTGTCAGTGGTCAAGGGAGTGTTTAACTAATGGAAAAATTGTGGTATGTTGTAACAACTTATGTTGGGCATGAAGATAAAGTAAAAGAAAAATTAGAAGCACGTACAGAGTCTATGGATATGCAAGAAAATATTTTTCGTGTTATTATTCCTACTACTACTGAAGTGGAAATTAAAGATGGCGTAAAAAAGGAAAAAGTAAAGAAAACTTTTCCTGGATATGTATTTGTTGAAATGGTAATGAGTGATGAAGCTTGGTATGCTGTTCGTAACACACCAGGAGTCACTGGGTTTATTGGTTCTTCAGGTAAAGGAGCAAAACCTACTCCCCTTCCTCCACAGGAAATCGATCGTATTTTAGTAAATATGGGTATGAGTCGAATAGATGCTGAAGCTGAGTTAAAAGTTGGAGACAAAGTGAATGTTGTGGATGGACCATTCAAAGGTATGATGGGTGTTGTGGATACGATTGATTTAGAAAATAGTCGTTTGAATGTCCTTATTGATTTGTTTGGTCAAGAAACTCCAGTAGAAGTGGAATTGTTCCAAGTGAATAAAGCGTAAGAAATTGTTTTAAATGCAGTTTCTTTTTTATTTTTCATTTTTTCTATTGCAGTAGAGAATTTTTAGGCGGAAATTTGTGAACTATTTGAGTTTTTGTTCTTTTAAGAGTATAATCTATTTAACTGGTGATGCAAATGAAAAAAGTGTTAACTATAGTTTTAGATGGATTTGGATATCGTGAAGAAAAGCATGGAAATGCTGTTTGGGATGCTGATCCTAAAAACTTTCTTAATTTGTGGAATAAATATCCTCATTCCTTGTTGTGGGCAAGTGAAGAACCTATTGGACTTTTACCAGGTCAATTTGGAAATAGTGAAGTTGGACATATGACGATTGGTGCAGGAAGAAAATTAAAGCAAAATATTCATCG
>CAMUBM010000005.1 GCA_947087145.1 uncultured Mycoplasmatota bacterium | reverse complement strand
ATTTATACTCTTCTTCATATTCAGGACGTTTAGAAAGTCCTTCTACAATATCAGGAAGTAGCTGATTTACATACCAATCCTCTACTTCTTGCTGCGGTCTCTCGCAAGCTCTTTCTTTTCCCATATATTGTACTAATCTATATATGCTTGAATCTAAATTAAAATCAATGAGTTGTCCTTGTGGATATATTCCATTTATTTTCTGCATATCTTGGTCATATTCTTTCCAATAATTACTTGGTACAAATTTTGGAATAATGTAAGAAAATTTATTAGGATTTTTCAGTGCCACATAGGAAGTTCTATGTCTTAATATATCAGCAAAACCTGCAATTGATAATCTTGAATTATAATTAATTGATGCATTATATTCATTGGGTTTATTTATTCCACTGAAGGGATTATTTTCAGCAAACATATACAATTTCGTTTCTTTATTATTTTTATATAACCATTCTCGATTATCATTTTTTTCTTTTAACATTTTCTCTAAAGGTGGATATAATGCAATGGCATCTTTGGTTAAAACAACGACTTTTAATTCAATTAATTGCTCTATAAATTCTTTAGCATATGGTACTACAATTTTTTTTAAAGAAGTATTAGGGTTTTCTATCATATCTTGCAAAAAAGTTGCTAATTTTTGCCATTGATACCAAGGAGCACTATAAGCAATTGAAGTTGGAGTTAAAACACTTACAAAATAACGAGCATTTTCTTGTGCTTTTTTTCGCATATCAGTTTTTGTATTTTTTTCATTTTTTTGATTTACTTGATAGAACCATTCGCTATAATTTTCTTCAAATATATTTATAAAAATATTATACCATTTATTATATAATTTTACTTCTATATCTGAGATATAATCATTTGTTGTAATTTTTGTATACCGAAATGAACGTTCACAAGCTGTGTATTGATGTTCACTATTTAAAATCATGCACATTAATTTTGGAAACTCAGTTATTTCTAAAGATATTTTATCATGTTCATCTGGGGTACCGTGATCATTTATATATGTTTCTATTCCTCTTCTTAATAAATCTATCTCTGGCATATTTCGAATGTTTTCTGGAGTTGCTGTTCCATCTTTAAAACACCAAGCAGCCTTAGTTCCAGCATATATAAGTTCTCTTTTTATATCTAACAATCCTTCTTTAGTTAAAAATCTGTTTTCTTTGTCTAATGTTACTTTCATATATAAAAATCCTTTCTTTTCCCTAGCCCCATTTGTACTCTTTAATCTCATTATAAAAGATTAAACAAAAAAAAGAAAGATTATTCTTCCACTACTGGTGTTTTTTCTTTCTTTTCTTTTTCTTCTTCAAATCCATAATGTACACGAATTTTGTGTTCTAAATCTTCACGAAGGACAGTATTTTCTTTTAATAATGCTTTTACATTTTCTTTTCCTTGGCCTATTTTTTCGCCATTGTAAGAATACCATGCCCCACTTTTTTCAACAATGTTTAAGTCGCTTGCGATATCGACAATTTCTCCTTCACGACTGACACCTTCGCCATACATGATATCTACACTTGCTGTTTTAAATGGTGGTGCCACTTTATTTTTTACTACTTTTACATTGGTACGATTTCCAATGACTTGATCGCCTTGTTTAATTTGTTCTCCACGTCTAACATCTAAGCGAATGGTAGAGTAGAATTTTAATGCTCTTCCTCCTGGTGTTGTTTCTGGATTTCCAAACATCACTCCTACTTTTTCTCTTAATTGATTGATAAAAATTGCTGTTGTTTTGGTTTTATTAATGGTTCCAGAAAGTTTCCGAAGGGCTTGGCTCATTAGTCTTGCTTGCAAGCCTACATGACTGTCTCCCATTTCTCCATCAATTTCTGCTTGGGGAACTAATGCTGCTACTGAGTCAATGACCACAATATTTACTGCTTCACTTCTTACTAAGGCTTCACAAATTTCTAAGGCTTGTTCCCCTGTGTCTGGTTGGGATAATAAAAGTTCATTTAAATTGACTCCTAGATTTTTAGCATAGACAGGGTCTAGAGCATGTTCAGCATCAATAAATGCTGCTCTTCCCCCATTTTTTTGTACTTCTGCAATGGCATGAAGAGCGAATGTGGTTTTCCCGGATGATTCTGGTCCATAGATTTCAATAATTCTTCCTTTAGGATACCCTCCTACTCCTAATGCTATATCTAAGGTTAAAGAGCCACTACTTGTCACATCGATTTCCATATGAGAGTCTTCCCCTAGTTTCATAATGGCTCCTTTTCCAAATTGTTTTTCTATGTCCGCTAGCACTGCTTCCAAAGCTTTATCTTTGTCTTTTACATCTTTTGTTGTTTTCATAAAATATCTCCTTCTTGTTTTTTGATTACACCCTCATTTTATTATATAAATTTTGGTTTGTCAACATTTTTCCAAACAATTGTTTGTGACTTGTTTTTCTTTCTAATTTTCAAAATTTGCCTAGCGAAAATACAAAATTGGAAGGCTTTTTTTTAACCAATTTTAAAAATTGGATAAATCTTTTTTTAAATCTTCATAAAAAAATAAGGCTTTTTGTACCTTATTTTTGCTTAAATAGTAATTCTTTGGCTTTAAAATAGTATTGGCATCCTGATATAACAGATAAAATACAAGCAACTAAAATCAAAATATCTGCAAGAGGGACATGAAGAAGTTCAAAAGGTATATTATAAAATAACATGAATGTTACTCCAATCATCATAAAGATGGTTTTTAATTTTCCTAAATTACTTGCTGCCACTACTTTTCCTTTTGTGCCACTTGCCATTTTGATTGCATCGACAATAGTGTCTCTCGTGATAATAAGGATAGGTACTAAAATGCTTATAAATCCTTGGTAAGCAAGAATAATTAATATTCCATTTACCAAAATTTTATCTGCTATGGCATCCATTACTTTTCCAAAGTCTGTCACTAGATTTTCACTTCTGGCAATGTATCCATCCAAAAAGTCTGTAACAGAAGCAATTAAAAATAACACGCCAGCAATTAAATATTTCGTATCTACAATTATTTTTCCTGCTACTGTAAATATAGGAAATTGTATTCCTAATTGGTACCAAGGCATAATAAGTAAGACCAAAGTACAAATGGATAATACAACTCTTGTCATTGTAATTTTATTTGGTAAATTCATAGACTCTCCTTATTTGACATAACTAATAAAAGATGCTGTTTCTCTATTTACTATAATTTGCTTGACACTCCAAAAAGCCACAAACATAATGATTAAAATTACAATACAATAGAGAAGAACGCATAAACTTTTCTTTTCTTTTTTTATTTCTTTTGTATAAGGAGAACTCATTTCTTTTTTCTCCTCTTTTGCATTATTTTGTTCTTGCATTTTTTTTGCAATTTCCTCTAAAGGAATTTTTGATGTATACTCAAACATGTATTCATTAAAGTCGTCAATGACTTTATCAGAATTAATCCCTAAATACTTTGAGTACCCTATTATATAATCTTTTAATACATAAATATCTTTGAAGCAACCTATGTTACCATCTTCAATATTTTCTAATATAACCTCTTTTATATCCAAATCTTTACTGGCTTCACTTATAGAAACACCAGCTTCCTCCCTGGTTACTCGAAAGAGTTCACCAATTTCGTTCAAGATTATCGACTCCTTTGTCATTAAAATAAATAACCTGCATAAGCCATGTTCTGTACACTATTACTAGTGTGGCAAATATCTATCTACCTTGCGGTCCTTTGCTTGTTTCTTCTTCACTTGCAAAAGCTCCCCTACCAATTTTTGGGTTTCTCGCTCGCGGGGTTTACCACGTTCCACCTTTTTCGTTTCCAAAAAAGCTCGTCTCTTTGGCACTTTACAAATACTTTTACCATCAAGAGGTAATTTCTTCGCCGTTAGATTTCTCTACCTTAGGTTATTTTTTCCCTAAGCACGAACACTACAACCAATCACAGGTTGTGCGAGCATGGACTTTCCTCTACAACTACATGTTGCAGCATTTGCCTACAAATTATTCATTTCTTCCAAATACAACTTTTTCTAATTGACTAATTCTTCTTAGAAGGTCTATGTTGTTTACTCCACCATGATTTGCACTTCCTTCTTCACTAACTGCTTCCAGCCGATTACGTAATTTGCTGTATTCTTGTTTTAGTTTCGCATTATCGTCACTTAATGCTTGAATTTCTTTGGCTTGTCTTTTGATAATGGAGTTAAACTCTGTATAATCGGTAATAATTACATCTAAAAATTTATCTACTTCTTGGGGACGATATCCTCTCGCATCAATTTTAAAATCTTTTTCTAAAATGTCTTGCGCTGTTAATAGTATCTTATCATTATGCACAATTACCACCTTCTTACACCCATATTATAATAAAAGCAAAGGTTTGTGTCAAGGTACAAACAAGTGTCTAGAATTTGTCAAATATCCTCTATTTTTCCTTTTTAGTATTATATGCATTTTGTTCTTTTTTTAGTTCTTTTTCTTCTATCATTTTCCCATGCAAGATTATTTCTACATTCTTTATTTTTTCTAACATTTCGTTATAGAAACTATCCATATGAAACATAGTATCACCTAGAGTTTATTTTACTTCTTTTTTTGTAAACTTCTAGGTTTTCGACAGAATATAGCAAAAAATTCTATTCTATCTTATCTTTATTTCTTAATATAAATTGCACATACATAACTCAAAAAAACTAACTTTTAGTTTCTTAAAACGGTAATGGGAAATACATATATTCCATCCAGACGTTTTACTATGGCATTGTACAAACCACAAATAATACACATAAATTTAAGTTTCACTTCCGCTAAATTATAAAATTTTTTCAATTGAAGAACTGCTTTTTTTGCTCCTAATTTTATTTCTATGGCTCCATGTTCTCCATCCGAAAATCCAAAAATTGCATCGGTTTCGATTCTTGTATTGCTTTCTTTATAATGATAAAGCCTAGCATCTATATTTTCTGCATATATTCTTAAATCTCGTCAGGAGTTATGTTTAAAAGTTTTTTGTTGTGCAAGTTTACAATCATTTATCCATAAAAAAATATTTACATTTTTTCTTTTTTCGAAGTACACTTTGGTGTCAAATTCTTTTCCTTAATATAGTAAAACAGATAACTTTATAGTATAATTTATCTAGGAGGGTGAAACGTGAATTATCCAAACCACATTTTAAAGACTTATAAAAACCCCCTGTCTCATAAAAATCGAGGAATGGATTTAGAGGAAGAACTCAATTTAAGTAATGAGTATTATTTAGAAAAAGACAAAGCACTTATCTTTAAGAAACCAACTCCAATTGGGGTTACGAATGTTTCTTATTCACAACAAGGCAAAATCATTGAACGGGCTTTTTTTAAGGAACCTTCTACTCTCGATTATAATGGGTTGTATAGAGGAAAATACATTGAGTTTGAAGCGAAAGTAACACAAAATAAGACTTCGTTTCCCCTTGCAAATATTCATGCCCATCAAATTAAACATATAGAAAGTGTTTTAAGACATAAAGGAATTGTTTTTTTGATACTCAAAATGAATGATATTGTCTATTTGTTAAAGGGCGATGATTTTCTTAACTATTTGGATACACATGAAAGAAAAAGTATTGATTATGCTTTTATAAAAGAGATGGGTTTTGTTATTCCGTATGGACTCAACCCACCACTCGATTATTTAAGAACAGTGAATTATATTTATTTTAAGGAGGATATTTATGGCAAAATTGAAAATACTTAAAAAACATAATAAGAAAGAGAAAAAAGAAAAAGGAAAGAAAAAAGGGAAAATTAAAAATGGCATTCTTATCTTTTTAATGACCATGGGTATTTTAACCCTTCTTCTGGTTTTGGCTTTTGGTCTTTATATCATTTTAACAGCTCCTGATTTTGTTACAACGAAACTATATAATAAGGAAGCAACGGTTTTGTATGATAGAGATAATAATGAAATTGCCCGTGTTGGTGAAGAAAACCGTGAGTTAATTACTTATAACGATTTACCTCAAGTCTTAATTGATGCTTTGGTGGCAACAGAGGACTCTAGGTTTTTCCAACACAATGGTTTTGATGCTGCACGTTTCTTTACTGCAAGTATTAAGCAAGCACTGGGAAAAGATGCTGGTGGTGCTTCTACGTTAACGATGCAACTTGTTAAAAATACGTATACCAGTAAAGATGTTAGTATTGTGCGTAAGTTTACTGATATTTATATGGCGGTATTTAAAATTGAAAAAGCCTATACCAAAGAAGAAATTATTGAATTTTATATGAATACCCAATGGCTTGGTTATGGTAGTGCTAATTATGATGGAATTTATGGAATTGAGCAAGCCAGTCAAACGTATTTTGGAAAACACGTAAGTGACCTTTCTTTACCAGAAGCTGCTATGCTTGTAGGTATGTTCAATAATCCATCCTATTACCATCCTATAAGAAATCCTAAAAATTGTAAATCTCGTCAAAAAATCGTTCTTAGTTTAATGGCTAGACATGGATATATTACAGAAGAAGAAGCAACTGCTGCAGGAGAGATTCCTATCGCTTCTCTATTAAAAATGAAATCTAACGATGTACAAACTAGCGATGAGGGGTTACAACCTTTTATTGAATATGTTTTGGACGAGGTAAAGGAAAAAACTGGTAGTGACCCACTTACTACCCCAATGAAAATTTATACGACTTTGGACCGGAACATTCAAAATGTTTTGACGGCTTTAGAAAATGGAGAACTTTATAAGTTTGTCAATGATAAAGTACAAAATGGTATAGCAGTTACTTCTACACAAGATGGTTCTATTTTAGGACTTGCTCCAGGAAGAAATTATATTAAAACGGGAACGAATCGTGCTCTTGTACGGACAAGACAAATTGGTTCTACGGCGAAACCTTTATTCGATTATGGTCCTTTATTTGAATATAACAATGGTTCTACCAGTCAACTTTTCTTTGACGAACCTTATACTTATACAGGAGGAGCCACTATAAGAAATTATGATGGAAAACATAAGGGGCTAATTACTTTACGGGAAGCGTTAATTGACTCTCGTAACGTTCCTGCCTTGCAAGCCTTCCAACAAGTAGATCCTGCTAAAATTGCTGAATTTGTTCATAACTTAGGGATTGATTATGGTAATGATTTGTATGAGTCTTATAGTATTGGTGCTTTTTCTGCTCAACCTTCCAATCCAAATGTAGGTGGTGCTAGTCCTCTCGACATGAGTGCTGCTTATGCAACATTCGGACGTGGGGGTTATTACATTGAACCTTATGCCTTCACCAAAATTGTTTATTTGGAAAATGAAGAAGAAGTTCCTTATAAATACACAAAGATACAAGTGATGAGCAAAGAAACGGCTTATATGATTAATAATGTACTTACAGAAGGTGGAGCTAGAAATGTTGGTGGTAACATACGAATTAATAATACCGATGTGGCTGCTAAGGGTGGTACAACCACAATTGATGAAGCACAAGCAAGAGCCAATAAGATCCCAACTAATGCTACACCTGACCACTGGAATATTGTATATACAACGGATTACTCTATCGCTTTGTGGTATGGATATGATAAACATTCGGATGGATATTTAACAAGTACTCCTGGTGGACAGGCAAGAAGAAGAATTATGGAAGCCGTTGCTAAGAGAATATTAAAACCTAATGCACGTTTTGAGAGACCAAGTGGTGTTGTTGAGGTAACTGTCGAATGGGGAACGGTTCCTTTCCAACTTGCAAGTAGTCATACCCCTGAGGATTTAAAATTAACTTCGATTTATAAAGCAGGAACAGAACCTACTACCGTTTCTTCAAGGTTTGATACTTTAGAGGCTCCAACCAATGGTAACTCTTTAATAAATGGTGCTTCTATTACTTTAACTTGGAACCCAATAGAAACTCCTGATGCCATTGATACGAACAAATTACAAGCTTATTTCAATGAGAATTATAAAAGCAAAGATACTAGTTTTGCTGAGAAATATTATAATGAACGTATTGCTTATAATAATAGTCATATAGGTACTTTAGGTTACCAAGTGTATTTACAAAATAAAGATGGTTCTCTTATTTCTCTAGGCTTTACTGACAAAACGACGTATACATATACCGCAACAGAAGCCGCAGATTATACATTTGTCATTAAGTCTGCTTATAGTATTTTTAAGAACAATATGAGCAATGGATTAACGATTAAAGCCAATTTAGGTACTACTCCTTCTACAGAAAATGATGCGTCTTTAAAAACACTTTCTACAACTGCTGGAACACTTAGTCCTACGTTCTCTAAAAATGTTATTAATTATTCTTTAGAAGTAGAAAATAATGTTAATTCTATTACTTTTACGGGTACAACTATGGATCCGAAAGCAATGATTACTTCTGGGTTAACTTGCCCTCTTACCGGAGATACAACCAGTTGTAAAATTCTTGTTACTGCTGCTGATATGAAAACAACAAAAACGTATACAATTAATGTAAAGAAAAAATCAAATTAATTAATGAAAAGACTTATTCTTCTTTGAGGATAAGTTTTTTGTTATAAAAAAAAGTTAAACGTATTTGTCTAACTATTTTCTTTTGGCTTTAAAATATTTACAATATTCTTGAAATTTGCAATCTGTACAATTTGGAGCAATACTTTTGCATTTGTATCTACCAAACAAAACCATTTGGTGGTGCAGTCTACTCCATTTGTCTTGGGGAAATTTTTTCATTAACTTTTTTTCTACTACACTTACTGTATCGTTTTTACGGGCTAAATCAAGACGTTTAGATACTCTTTCTACATGGGTATCTACAGCAATAGCTGGTACATTGTAAATATTAGATAGGACGACATTGCAAGTTTTTCTTCCTACTCCCGGTAAACTTTCTAAAAATTCTCTATCATTTGGTACGACTCCGTTTTGTTTTTTAACAAGTTCTTCAGCAATCGTTTTTATGTACATGGCTTTTCTCGTAAATGTTCCAACAGGTCGTATTATCTTTTCTATGTCTTTTAAACTGGCGTTAGATAGAGACGCAATATCGTATTTTGAAAACAATTCACTTGTTACTTGGTTCACTCTTTTGTCTGTACATTGAGCACTTAAAACAGTGGCAATTAATAGTTCATAATCTTTGTTGTAATGCAGTTCACATCTGGCATCTGGAAATAATTCGTCCAAGTACTCTATTACTTTATCCTTCGTTATCATCTAACCAATTGTAATCAAACAATTCTTGTGGAGTTTCTTTTTCTTTTCTCCCAAAGTTATGATTACGAACCTCCTTCATTGTTTTGTAGCCTTTTTTGCTCCAACTATTTAAAATGGTATCAATGTATCTTAAACTCATAGCATTGTTATAAACCGCTTCTTTTAAGGCTCCTAAAACGAGTTCTTCTTTTATTCCTTTGTCTAGCCAATTTTTGATAATTTCATATTCCATAGAAGAAAATGGACGACCAAATTCAGTCTCAAATATGGTGAATATGTCTTTTTCTTCTTTTTGTTTTTCTTCTTGTTGGTAATTTGTTAAAATTTCTTGGCATAAATAATCTAAGTTGATGTATTCTACTATTTTTCCATTACCATCTTTTTTAGTATCTAAGATGATTACTTTTTTACTTATCAATGTGTTAAAGGACGTTAAGATTTCACTTTCTGATAATTTGATTTCTTTTTCAATTAAAGAGACATCAAAGGTTGCTTCTTTAAAATTCCAAAAGTAAGCCAAAAGAAGAAAATCTTCTAAATTTAGAGAAAACTTTTTGACTATGGGAATCAAAAAACTGGGAAAACAAATTGTATTTTCTTTTAATAACGCTATATTCAATGGAACCACCTCGTCTTGTTGTTTATTAAATAGTTTGTTAAGTCTTTCTTGTCATTCAAAATTCTTCCATAAAGAACTTCTTTTATTAGTTCTTTTTCTATCTCACCTGCTTGTTTAGAAGGCTTGATTTTTAGTGTATCTACTATTTCTTGAAAAGATATGTCTAACTCTTTTTTTTCTTTGACAGGCATTTCTTTTTCTATCTTATAGATGGAGTCACTCTCTATTCCTAGTATTTCCGCAGCTACTAAAGACAAATACAAACCATAAGTATAAATTACTTCTCTATTAATACTTCCTAACTCTTTTATTTCTCTTAGTTTTACTATATTCTCTTTTTCACTTTTTGTAAATGGAAAATTTTTTGTTAAAGTCATTTGGGCCCACATACCACAAATATCTTTTGTGTAAACTATACTCGTGAAAGCAAGTCCCAAGGGTTCACAGAGATTTAGTTCTTTTAGTAATTTTAATCCTTTTTTATAGTTAGGGGAAGTTAGTATTTTAGCTATCTCTTCTTTTATACGATAGGTACTTAATGTAGAGACTAAATGATTTTGTTTTTTGATTTCTTCTTTTAAATTGGGTTCTATAACAAAATCTAATGTGGTAGCAAAACGAATAGCTCTTAGAATTCGTAATGGATCTTCTTTTATTTTTTTGTTTATCTCTCCTACCACTCGAATACATTTATTTTGTAGGTCTTCTCTTCCATTTAATAGATCTATAATATTTCCTTCTTTGTTCATACAAATGGTATTAATTGTAAAATCACGACGTTTTACATCTTCTTTTAATTCTTTGGTGTAGGATATTTCCATGGGTCTTCTATTTTGATATGGTCCATCCATTCGGAAGGTAGTAATGTCAATATTTAATTCGTTTCTTTTTAAATTTAAGGAATGGTATTCGTTTACTTCTCCTGAAATCCATTTTAAAACTTCTTTCATTGTTGCATTTGTACAAATGTCAATGTCGGTGCTTGTACTTCCAAGTAAAAAATCGCGGACATATCCTCCCACGATGTATGCTTCATAGCCATTGGCTTCTAAAATCGTTAGTATTTCTTGTGCCGTTTTGTTCATTGCCTCACCAATAGTATTGTAGCATTTTTTCTTCCTCTTGTAATTAACTTATTTTTCTTTTTCTTGTTTCTCCGCTGGTTTCCGTTGGTTCTAGGTATTCTAACATAAATTTTATTTCTTGCATCTGTTCTTCCTGTTGAATTACTAAATCGATTACTCTTGGTAAATAAGAATCTTTAAGTACTTCTTGTAAGAAACATTGAATAAATTCTATCACTTTTAAAGTCTCTTGGTACTTGCTTTTTTCTTTTCTAAATAATACGTTCTTTATTTCTTCTATCTTGTCTTCTAACGAAATGTCTTTTTTAAAAACAGTATCCATAAAGTCAAAGCTTGTTTTATATTCTTCTGGCATAGGAAGTGAAGTTAAATAAATATAGTTATATCCTTTTATTAGATAAAGAACTAAATTATTCAAATTATCTTCTCTTTTTCTAGGATCAATTCCATTCCCTCTTTTTACATAATCATAGTAACAAACCATTTCGTTATGCTTTAAAAATTCATAAATCTTTGCTTGTAAGTTTTGCATTTTATCTCTCCTTTCTTGAACGTGCTTTTTAAGCATATCTTATAATCTTTAGAAAATCTATTCTTTTTTTTATGAAATGGTATATTTCCCCGTTTGACATAATAAAAATATAGTGTATAATTAGTAATGCAATGAGTTGGCAGCGAAAAATAAAGAGTTAACGTGTTTAGAATAATTTTCAAAGTAGCAAAGTCTGCCTTAGTGAAATGATTTATCTAAACTCCCTAATTACAATATTTTTCATAACTTATAGCAAATAAAAAGAAAGGAGAAAGAAAAATGGCAAGATATACAGGACCTGCTTATAAAAAAGCAAGAAGACTTAACTTTTCTCTTTTAGAGAATGGGAAAGAACTTGCACGTCGACCTTATGCACCTGGTATGCATGGCACTGATCGCAAGAAAAAGATTAGTGAATATGGTGTCCAGTTACAAGAAAAACAAAAGGTACGTTTACTTTATGGTTTAACAGAAAAACAATTTAGAAAAGTATTTGAACGTGCAAGCCGTATGCAAGGTGTTGCTGGTGAAAACTTACTTAAATTGTTAGAAAGTCGTTTGGATAATTTGGTTTATCGTATGGGTATGGCAAAAACTAGACGTGCTGCAAGACAAGTGGTTAACCATGGACATATTACCGTGAATGGTAAAAAAGTGGATATTCCATCTTTCCAAGTAAAACCTGGCGATATAATAGCAGTAAAAGAAAATTCACAAGACCATAAAGCCATTCGTGAGGCTGTGGAAGCAACACTTAATCGTCCTGCTTATGTAAGTTTTGATGATAAGAAATTATCTGGAACTTATGTAAGACTTCCTGATAGAAGCGAATTAAATCAAGAAATTGATGAAAGTCTTATTGTTGAATTTTACAACAGATAATAGAAAAAATCACATTGCTCTAAAGTGTGATTTTTTATTTGGGTAATTTTAAAACGACATCGCTTTCGGGATAAGATGAACAGGGATGAATATAATTGTATTCTCTATCTGCTATTCTTAATGTATCATTGAATGTTTTTACTTTACCGCTGATTAACTTGCTTCTACAAAATCCACAAGTTCCAACATGGCATCTACTGGGAGCAATGACTCCATTTTTTTCCATGGCAGCTAGTAAAGTTTCTTTTCCATTACATTTTATATTTATTTCTTCGTTATGGGTTACTATTTTTACATTGTACTCTTCTTCTTTATAGATTTCCATTTCACTCATGAATGCATCATGACGAATGTATTTTATAGGAAGATTGTATTCTTTTAATACTTCATTCATTCTTTCATAAATACTTACTGGACCACAGACAAAGAAAGAATTTTCTTCTTCAATGTATTTGTCTAAAAGTTCTCTATCAATGAAACTGGATGCAAATTCGGTATCGTCGTCGACGACCATGACATAGGCTAATTTTACTTTATCTGTTTTGGAAGTAATTTCTTCTAATCTTTCTCTATATATAATATCACTTTTCGATTTGACACCGTAAAGAATTGTCAATTTACAGTCTAGTGTTCCATCATTGATTGCTTCTGCCATTGCCATAAAGGGGGTAATTCCACTTCCTCCAGCAATTCCAATAATGTGTCTAGCATCTCGAATGGGGCTATAATAAAACTCTCCTGTTGGAGCACTTATTTTGAAAGTGTCTCCTATTTCTACATGGTCTAGAAAATAGTTGGAAACTTTTCCATAGGGAACTCTTCTTATGGTAATGGTATAGATATTGTCTTCTACTTTTTTAGGACTGGTACTTAAAGTATAGGGCCGTCTATAAACAGCCTCTCCAATAGGAACTTCTATACTGATGTATTGTCCTGGTTTAAACCTAGCAAGTTGTTTGGTACTGGTTTCTAAATCAGGAGTTAAGACAAATGTTTTGGTTTCTTCATTTTCTTCGATTATTTTCGCTACCTTTACATATTGAACTTTTGGATGTAAATTTTTTGCCAGTTTATTGATAGAAAAGTTAGTTTTTATTTCACTTGCAGAAGTGTCTCGAATAATTTTCTCTCGTTCTTTTGGTAGTTCATAAAACTTTTCGATGTCTTTTTTCCCTAAGCCATTTAGGTTTAGTTTTGCCATGTGTTCTCCTCCCTTCTTTCTTCACTTGCCATATCTCTTCTTGTTAGTTTGGCAGCTAATTCTCCAGATAGATACGCAGAACTATAACTGGACGCATAGACATCAAACCCTCCACAAAATCTTAAATTTGGAATAAAGTTTTCCTTCCCCATAGCAAGCATTCTTGGTAAGGTATTGTCTAGGCCTGTTCTTTTGTAACCATAGATAACTCCTTCGGGATGTCCGCCGTATCTTGCGAATGTTACTGGTGTTGCGATTTCTATTTCTTCAATGTAAGGTTTTATTTTTATTCCAGTAGTATTTTCAAAATTGTTTATGATTTCTTTGGCTATTTTGTCTTTTAAGTCAAAATAATTCTCTTCTGTTACGTTTCTTAGAAAAGCATCTCCAAAAAAAGTGGATACAAAATTTATCATACAAGTTCCTTTTGGGGAACATAAAGGGTTTGCATTGTTGATAACGACTGCTACACTACTATCATTTTTACTACTGCTTCGATATTGGTATTCTTTGTTACTATTTAGAGAATGGTGAATGATGTAGGTGTAATCATTGAGTCCTAAATCTTCTGCTGTTTGGTTGAGTCCTAAATAGATAGCAAAACCTTGTGCACCTAAAACACGCGAATTGGTTAGTTTTAAGGCTTCTTTTGGTACCATTTGATTAGGAATTAATTTTCCATAAACAAATGTTGGAGAAACAGAGGAAATAATGTGGTTGGTTTTGTATATTTCACCATTTGTAAGTTGCACTCCAGCAATTTTTTTGTCTTTGAATAAGATTTCTTTCACTGTGGATAAGTACTTAATATACCCACCATTTTTCTCTATTTCTTCAGCAAGTAAGATACTGATTTCGTAGCTTCTTTTTTTAGGGATTTGTCCTCCTAAGGAAATGTAGGAATGCAAACTGGTTGCAAATTCAACAAAACTTAAATTTTCGGTAGGACTTCCTAGAAATATCCAATAAGAGGTTAGTATCTCTTGGGCTTTTTTAGGTATTTTTAATGCATCTAACACTTTGTCAACTGAATGAGAAGATACTTTCATAAAGTTTTCGTATTCGGTGTTTAATATTTCTTCGTTTATGCCACCTTTGCTTTCTTCTATATAGGCTAGCGCATCTTTTACTTCAATCGCAAGGGAAAAGAAATTTTTTATGGACTCGTAACTTCCAGGAACATATTCTTCCATTTTTTCCATATATTCGTCGATACCAAAAGGCATTTTGTAGTTTTCTTTACTTTCACTTTCATAGACGTGGTAGGCCTCTGGAATAGTTTCCATTTCTATTTTTTCACTTATACCTAATTTCTCAAATAATTTATATATTTTTCCAGGATTATCTTTTCTTCCATAATCCGTTATTTGTATTAAAGAGGTTTCAAATTCAAATCTTCCTCTTTTAAAACTTGCTCCAAATCCTCCTGGAATAAGATTGCTTTCTAATAGTAAGACTTTTTTATTTTTTTTTGCTAATTCAAGTGTAGCAATAAGCCCAGCATTTCCAGCACCAATGACGATACAATCGTATGTATTTTCCACTTTTTAGCCCCTCTTTCTATTGTAATTATTATATCACGAGAAAAAAGACAAGTAAAACCAATTTTTCTTTCTTGTCTATTCTATTTTTCAAGGG
>CAMUBM010000004.1 GCA_947087145.1 uncultured Mycoplasmatota bacterium | reverse complement strand
AAAATGGGAAGAATACAAACCAACAAAAAAAGAGAATGATTATACATTCCAAAGAAATGGAAAATCATGCGTGCGAAAGAGGAACAAAACAGCAAATAAAATTCCTCTTTTTCTTTTGCTCATTTTCTTTTGAAAAATTTGACTTTGCCTCCAATTTAGTTTATATTTATTATGATAGTAGGTGTTGTGAATGGGAAAATTAAATACACATGGACAAGCTTTAGTAGAATACGTTTTGATTGTGGCAATCATTAGTGTCATTACCATTGCTATCGTAAATTATTTTGGCGGATATGTAAAAGACTCCATTACAAAAACGTCTTGCTCTTTAGTAGACCAAGAATATGTGCCAGGAGAAAAACCGGGAGAAGGAATGTGTCAAGACAAAACAAAAGAATAAAAAACAAAAAAAGATAGTGGGTGACGAGGTGAAAATCAAAAACAAACGAGGGCAAGCATTGGTAGAATTTGCAATTATTCTGCCTATATTTATTTTCATACTCTTTGCGTGTATTGATTTAGGAAAAATATTTTATATAAAAAATAACTTAGAAAGTCGCTTGGACGATTGTATTGCAGCCTACCAAGAAAAAAAGGAAATAGAAACTATAAAAAAAGACTTAGACCTCACGAAAGAAAAAATAGATTTAACAATTACCAAAGAAGAAGATTACTTAGAATTAAGACTTCAAAAAGAAACCGATTTAATTACCCCAGGGTTAAATGTACTTTTAGGAAATCCGTACCTTGCCGAAGCAAAGCGAGTGATTTACAATGAATAAAAAAGGACAAACCTTAATTGCTTTTGTCCTGCTACTTCCCATCGTTTTACTCTTTCTGGCCTTTGTCGTTGATACTGGGCTACTTCTAAAAGAAAAGACGAAAGGAAATAGTACACTTCGCACCATTTTAAAAACAACCTACAAAGATTATCAGGAAGAAAATTACGAAGAAAAAGTAAAAGACTTACTAGAAAAAAACAATATTCCTACAGAAAATACAATTATAAAAATAGAAGAAAAACAAATTCATGTGACCAACGAATACGAAATAGAAAGTATTTTTGGTAGTATTATTGGTCTAAAAACATACAAAATCAAAATTGGTTATTCTGCTTCAATAAATGAAGAAAAAATAACCATCACAAAAGAATAGAGGGATTGATATGTCAAGAGGAAAAGGAAAAGCAATGTGTATCTTTTCTGCCAAAGGTGGAGTAGGGAAAACCACAACGACCATTAACTTAGCAGGAATTTATGAGCATTTAGAAAAAAAAGTTTTAATCATAGATTTAGATTTATCCAGTGGAGGAATAAGTGTTGCCCTTAATCGTCCTTTTGAAAAAACGATTTATAACTTTGTTGACGATTACAACAACAATCGGTACAAGAATTTTGAAAGTTATATTACGCAATATGACGAATGGATAGACATCATCCCGAGTCCCAAAGACCCTAGGCAAGCCAGTAAAATTGACTCCAAATATATAGAACTTTTAATCGAAAAAGCCGTATCCAATTATGACATGGTTTTAATTGATACCAACCACATTTTAGATGAAATAAACTTAGTAGCCTTAGACAAAGTCGACGATATTTTATTTGTCTTGTCTAATGATCCATTAGATTTAAAAAATATGAAATCTCTGATGAGTATTTTTAATGATACAGGAATAACCAATTACAAAATTTTGTTAAACAATAGTAGAGACCCCTATAAAGATTACTTTTCTATCTTCGATATTAAAAAGATTATCGGTGCCAATATTGACTACACTTTATCCTCTAATTTCTATTTAAAAAATATGGATAGTTATATTATGAATGGAGAAATTGTCACATTGCAACCAAAAATGCCTTCTATTTTTAATAAAGACTATGGAACCCTTATGAGCATTGCTCTAGATACCATAGAAACAACTACCAAAATAGAAAGCGAGGAAGAAAGTCATGAATAAGAATAAAACCAGTTTAATTGATGCATTCAATATTGAAAGAAAATCGCCAAAAATTGAATCGGTCACTGATTATGAAATTTTCGCCGATAAAAAATTACTAGACGATTTAAGAACGAAAATTGTAGAAAACTTAATTGACAAAGAAATCCCCAAAGACAAAGTCCTAAACGAATTTATAAACGAAGAAATAGATGCTGCGATAGAAGGATACGATTTATCCAATTTAGAAAGAAGCCATTTATACAACCTAATTGATAATGAAATTAATGGCTATGGACCTATCACTGAACTCTTAACAGACAAAAATATCACTGAAATTATGGTCAATAGTCCCAAGGAAATTTATATTGAAATCGATGGACAACTCATAAAAGACGAGAGCATTTCTTTTATCAACGACGAACACATAGTAAGAACTATACAAAGACTCATTGAACCTCTTGGAAGAACCATTGATGCCGCAAATCCTATGGTAGACTCAAGACTAGAAGATGGTTCACGTATCAATGCCGTTATCCCTCCACTTTCAACAAAAGGACCTGTTATCACCATTCGTAAATTTAAAGAAACCATGACAAGCATCGAAGATTTAATAAGAATAGGGACACTCACTCCTTACATGGCCCGCTTTTTAGAAGCAAGCGTCAAAGGAAAACTAAACATCATTGTTTGTGGAGGAACAGGAAGCGGAAAAACAACTCTATTAAATATATTAAGTAGTTTTATTAGTCCTCAAGAAAGAATTATTACCATTGAAGATGCAGCAGAACTTCATTTACGCCAAGAACATGTCATTTCTCTAGAAACAAGAGTCACAAATTATGAAAGCGATGGAGAAGTAACCATAAGAGATTTGGTAAAAAACTCCCTTCGTATGCGTCCAGATCGCATTCTAGTTGGAGAAGTAAGAGGAAAAGAAGCTTTTGATATGCTACAGGCTATGAACACAGGGCACGATGGTTCCTTAACAACACTCCATGCGAATGGACCCCAAGATGCCCTTAATCGTCTAGAAACCATGGTCTTAATGAGTGGGCTAGATATTCCTATTAAAGCCATAAGAGAGTATATTGCAAGTGCCATTGATCTAGTCGTCAATATCGAAAGAATGAACGATGGCAAAAGAAAAGTAACCTCTATCTCTGAACTTTCTGGCTTTGAAGAAGATCGTATCAAATTAAAAGAAATCTTTAAATTCACCCAAAAAGGCCTAACCGAAACAGGAGCGGTCGATGGAGAATTCTTAATGTATAAAACAACACCAAAAGTATACAAAAAAATAAGTGCTAGGGGCATTACAGATATCGACGACATTTGGAATATAAAATAAAAAAGAAAGGAGAAACTTATGACATTCATTATTCTTTTTGCGCTTCTCTTAGTAGGAGTTTCTTGTATTTCTATCCTTACAACCATAATAAAGCAGACTCGCTTAGTGGCATTAGAAAAAAGATTTGCACCATTTAGTCTTCAAACCACCGATAGTTTTGAAGTTTCTCTTTTTGATCAATTAGAAAATTTTATATGGAAACAAATTCATAAACTATCTAAAATCATAAATCATTCCGAAGTTTTAAAAAAACAAGCCAGAAAATACGAACGATACATTGCCTTTGAAGAAAAAGAGACCAAAGAGAGCAGTGATTATATAGCCATTAAATTTTTACTAGGATTTTCTTTTGTCCTTTTAAATGGAATAGCATATCTTGTAAAGCATGTTTCATTTAATCCCTTGACTTGTCTTCTCATTTTTTTACTAGGCTTCTTTTTACCAGACATTTTCCTAAACCTAAAATTTAGAAAAAAAAGAGACCAAATTGAAGAAGATTTACTAAAAGCAATTATCATCATGAACAATAGTTTTAAATCTGGAAGAAGTATTATGCAAGCCATCGATACAGTAAAAATAGAACTCGATGGACCTATTGCTGACGAATTCAAAAAGATTTCTCTAGATATTACGTATGGCTTAAGTCTAGAAGTTGTTTTTAGTCGTTTTTATGAAAGAGTAAAATTAGAAGATGCCAAATACATTACCTCCTCCCTCACATTATTAAATAAAACAGGAGGAAACATTGTCCGTGTTTTTGAGTCCATTGAAAGTTCCATATTTAACAAAAAGAAACTAAAGCAAGAACTAAAAAGTCTATCAGCAGCCAGTGTATTTGTATTCCGAGTTTTAGTAGCCCTTCCATTTTTCTTTACATTCATAATCTTTATTCTCAATCCAACGTACTTTGTTCCGCTATATACGACTGTACTAGGAATTTGCCTTCTGCTAATAATTATAGCTTTATTTGTTTTGTACGTTGTAATCATTAAAAAAGTATTGAAGGTGAAAATGGAATGAAACCAAAAAGAATTGTATCAAGAATTTATCGAAAAAAAACATTAGAAAATTTAAGTAAAAAAATAACCAAACTAGGGGATCACTTTAAACAAGATGCGATTGATTATCTAAATGCTAGGTTACTTATCTGTCTACTTGTATTTCTGGGTGTATTTTTCTTTCTAAAAAATGGTCACTTTCTAGCCCCAATCCTTACTATTGTTATTTATTGCACTTGGGAATATTTCTTTTTAGATTTACCTATACAAAAAAGGGCCAAGAAATTAGAAACAGAAGCCATCTTCTTCTTTGAAGTCTTAGAACTAACATTAGAAGCAAGTCCAAGTATAAAAAGCGCTATAGAATTAACTGCTACCAATATTGATAGCGAACTAGCAAGAGAATTTAAAAAAACGCTTGCAGATGTACAAATGGGAAAAAGTTTCACGGAGAGTTTAGAAGACATGAAAGAGCGAATTCCTAGTGATGCCATCAATAATATTATTTTAAGTTTGACAGAGTCTAGTATTTTTGGGAACAATATTACCGCTACATTAAGAAATCAATTAGACTATTTAAGAGAAACAAAACTTTTAGAAACCAAAGCCGAAATCACAAAACTTCCTACTAAAATTAGCGTAATATCTGTCATCTTCTTTTTGCCTATCATGCTATTAATCATTTTATCTCCTGTACTCGTTGAATTCCTACTAGGATAAGCACCACCATGGTGTTTTTTCTTTTGGTCTTCTTACTTTTCTATGCTATAATTGAAATGGTGATTATATGTTTAGTTTTATCAAAGGAAAAGTAAGCGATGCCGAAAAAAACTATATTACATTAGAAAATAATGGAATAGGATATCAAATTTTTGTTGCTAATCCTTTTAGCTACGAATTAGGAAGCGAAAAAACAATTTATATCTATACCCATATCAGAGAAGACGAATTTTCTTTTTATGGCTTTAATGCCAAAGAAGAAAAAGATTTATTTTTACGACTTATTAATGTCAAAGGCTTAGGACCTAAAATGGCTCTACCCATGTTTTCTCTTGGAAGTGTCACAGGAATTATAGATGCCATTGATCGAGAAAACGTTCTTTATTTAACGAAATTCCCAAAAATCGGAGAAAAAATTGCTCGTCAAATTATATTAGACTTAAAAGGAAAACTAACGAGTAACGAAAACAATACAGCAGCAGGATTTGACGAAGTCGTAGAAGTATTAGAAAGTCTAGGTTACAAAACGAATGATATTAAGAAAATCTTGCCGAAATTATCAAGTGATTTAAAAATAGAAGAACAAGTGAAAGAAGCCTTAAAATTATTACTAAAATAGAAAGGATATTGTATGGAAGAAAGAATTATCGATGCCGAAGAACAAATAGAAGATACATTTGAACGAAACATTAGACCCCAACATTTAGAAGAATATATCGGACAAACCGAAATCAAAGAAAATTTACGCGTTTTTATTAAAGCCGCACTCCTACGTGAAGAACCTCTTGACCATGTCCTTTTATATGGACCTCCAGGACTTGGAAAAACAACCCTTGCTCATATTATTGCCAATGAACTAGGAACAGCAATTAAAACAGCAAGTGGACCCTCTATTGAAAAAACAGGTGACTTGGCTGCCATTCTTTCCACTTTAGAACCAGGAGACGTTTTATTTATTGACGAAATTCATAGAATGCCAAAATTTATAGAAGAAGTTTTATACCCAGCCATGGAAGATTTTGAAATTGATTTGGTGATTGGTACAGAAGGAAAATCAAGAAACATAAAAATTGATCTCCCCCCCTTTACTTTGGTGGGAGCAACCACACGTGCAGGAGACATATCTTCTCCTTTGCGAGACCGCTTTGGAATTATTTCTAAACTGGAATACTACAAAAAAGAGGAACTAAAAGATATTATCAAAAGAACCAGTCGCGTTCTTGAAATGCCTATTGAAGACAATGCAGCAGAAGAATTAAGTGGTAGATGTAGAAAAACCCCACGGATTGCTAATCGTTTATTTAAAAGAGTTAGAGACTTTGCTCTAGTAGAAGGCGATAACTGCATTACCAAAGAACTTGCAAAAAATTCTCTAAATCGATTAAAAGTCGACGAGTATGGACTCGATGCCATTGACATTGAATACTTAACCAGTTTAATAACCAAATTTAATGGTGGACCAGTAGGAGTAGAAACTATAGCAACATCGATTGGAGAAGAAGTTTCCACTATAGAAGATGTTGTAGAACCATTCCTGCTACAAGAAGGATTTATCAAACGTACCCCAAGAGGAAGAGTAGCAACCGAAAAAGCCTACGACCACTTAAAAATAGACCATAACACAAGTATGTTTTAAAAAAAGGGAGAATTAACATGGATAAAAATAGAATGATTATTGTAGAAGGACCACAAGGAACAGGAAAAACAACTTTGACTGACTATTTAAGAGACAATATTCCTGCTTCTAATTTGTATAGACTATCCGGACATAAAGTAAAAAGCGCAGAAGGAAAAGAAATGAGTAAAATAATGTATCTTGACCAATTAGATTATTTAGAAAAACTATCGAAAATACCAATGGATTTAATTTTTGATCGTACGTTTTTTACAGAAGAAGTGTATGCAAGATTAGGATACAAAGAATATGGCTTTACTGATGTCTTTTACGAATTAGTAAATCGATTGAATTCTCTAAACTATGAGATGTATTTAATTGTATTGCATTTAGAAAATACAGAATTATTCAAACAAAGATTAGATAGAAAATCACACCATAATTATCAATCTTTTAGCATTCAAAATAGTATAAATCAACAAAATACTTATTTGCAATTTGTTGACGAATTAAAAAACACAAACATACATATAATTCCACTTGCCATGGATGATTTTGATATCGCCTATAAAAAAGTAGATGACATTTTTAGAATAAATAAGTAGGAACGAAATGAATAGTGGATTAATAGACAAAAATGGAAATAAAATAGAATGCGCCTATTATGAAATAGAAGAACTCTGTATCAAAATTATAGAGAATTATTGTGCACTCTCTAATGAAAACAATCAAAAATTTATAGAATTTGCGGCATATTACACTTACTTTTCCCTTTATTTTGATTTTGTAGTAGGAGAGTTAGGTTATAATTTAATCAATCCCTGGTTACAAAAAAATTTTTTACTTTGTAGCACAACTGGAAGAAGGAATTACAAACAGAAAAAATACGATAAATCATTAGATATGTACGTTCCTTATGAGTATGGACAAGCCAAAATAGGATATTCAAGTGATAAAGATTTACAAATCAAACCATTTAATCAAAAAAGCGGAAATTATTATCCCACTTTTATAACAGAAAACTTACAAGAAATGGTTCCAAATGTTAATGGACATAGAGAACTTGCCAAACAAATATTAAATTTAGGAATGATTAAAGACAAAACTTTGTGCGAGGAAATAATGAAAATAGATTTTAAAAATACAGATGCAGCAGAAATTTTGATGTGGTATTGGCCACTTCTTCGCTTTGACAATGAAGACGAAGAACGAAAAGAATGTTCCATTATTTACCGGAGCGATAACATATCAAAAGAGCAAGAAGAGTTGAAAGAAAAATTAAAAAAAGAAGGAAAACTAAGTTGGATATGTTTTGACCAAGTTACAAGAAGTAGAGCAATTGCTAGAGATTGGTCGTACAAATTCTATAATAAAGAAAGAAGAATGCCAAATGAAAACCAGCGATTATGATTATGAATTACCAGAGCATTTAATTGCTCAGACCCCATTAAAAAATAGAAGTGCTTCCAAACTTCTTATCATGGATAGAAAAACAGGAGAGATAGAACACAAACATTTTACGGATATCTGTGATTATTTACATAAGGGGGATGTTTTAGTAGTAAATGATACCAAAGTCATTCCGGCAAGACTTATTGGAGAAAAAGAAGATACCAAAGCTTCGATAGAACTTTTACTTTTAAAAGAAATAGAAGAGAATACTTGGGAATGTTTATCACGTCCTTTTAAACGTTTACATGTCGGAACCAAAATAGTCTTTGGCGAAAATCTTTTAATAGCAGAAGTAATCCAAAAAAAGAGTGAAGGAATGGTGGTAGTAAAGTTTACTTACCAAGGCATTTTTGTAGATATTTTAGATAAATTAGGGAATATGCCTCTTCCACCATATATTCATGAACAATTAAAAGATAAAGATAGATACCAAACCATTTATGCCAAAAATATTGGAAGTGCTGCAGCACCAACGGCAGGTCTTCATTTTACCAAAGAACTATTAGAAAAAGTGAAAGAAAAAGGAGTTATTGTTACGAGCGTTACTCTTCATGTAGGATTAGGGACATTCCGTCCTGTCGAAGTAGAAGATGTTACAAAACATACAATGCATAGTGAATTCTATCAAATGACAAAAGAAACAGCAGATATTTTAAACCAAGCCAAAAAAGAAGAAAGAAAAATTTACGCCGTTGGGACAACTTCTACAAGAACATTAGAAACCATTATTCATCAATATGGAGAATTTAAAAGTTGTGAAGGAAACACAAATATATTTATATATCCTGGATTTACATTTAAGGCTATTGATGGTTTAATTACCAACTTCCATTTGCCAAAAAGTACGCTTTTGATGCTTGTAAGTGCCTTTTCTAAAAAAGAATACATATTAAAAGCTTACGAAGAAGCTGTCAAAAAAGAATATCGTTTCTTTTCTTTCGGAGATGCGATGTTCTTAAAATAAAAATCAATGCAAAATAAACAAAAGCATGCTATACTAACTAAACAAGAGGCGAAGAAAAATGAAAAATTATATAGAACTTTCTAAAAAAGAATACCCTAAAGTAGAAAGTCTTTCAAAAGATGTCTTTGAATACAAAGACACAATAGAAATCCATAATAATAGGGTTTGGATTTCTTTTATGTGTGACCAAAAAGGAATTCCTCTAGAAGGAATATGGAATAGTTATTTTAATATTGTAGAAAAAGTAGATACAAAAAGTCCATTTTGGCTTGTTAATTATAAAAAGGATTTACTAAATAAAATAATAGAAGACTTAGAAAATAAAAAACAACAAATAAGATAGAAAAAAGGTGGTTCAGTATGAAACTAGAATTCAAAGTAAAAAAACAAGAAAAAAATACCCAAGCACGTCTAGGAGAATTCATATACAATGGAAAAATCTATGAAACTCCCATGTTCATGCCAGTAGGAACGCAAGGAACTATAAAAACCCTTTCTCCAGAAGAAGTAAAAGATTGTAATGCAGGAATTATTCTTGCCAATACCTATCATTTATGGTTACGACCTGGAGAAGATATAGTAAATGAGGCTGGTGGTCTACACAAATTCATGAACTACGATGGACCTATTCTAACAGACTCTGGAGGATTTCAAGTTTTTTCTTTAGCGAGACCCAAAGATATTACAGAAGAGGGAGTCACTTTTAAAAACCACTTAAATGGCGATAAATTACTACTGACTCCTGAAAAATCAATTGCTATTCAAAATAAATTGGATAGTGATATTGCCATGAGTTTTGACGAATGTCCTCCAGCAACAGCATCTTATGATTATCTAAAAAATAGTATAGAAAGAACACTTAGATGGGCCAAAAGGGGAAAAATGGCTCATAACAATCCTAATCAAATGTTATTTGGAATTGTCCAAGGTGGCCCCCATGAAAATTTGCGAAAATGGAGCGCTGAAGAAACAGTGAAATTAGACTTTGATGGCTATAGCATTGGAGGGGTTGCAAACG
This sequence comes from uncultured Mycoplasmatota bacterium, assembly GCA_947087145.1. Classification (GTDB taxonomy): domain Bacteria; phylum Bacillota_I; class Bacilli_A; order RF39; family UBA660; genus MGBC108787. Next base: position 6,207 of record CAMUBM010000004.1, on the reverse strand, counting down.
ACCATGAAAGTAAAGAAGACATGTACAAAGCTTTTGAGTACTCTACGAAATACTTACCTGTGGAAAAACTAAGATATGCTATGGGAATTGGGGAACCCATCGACATCATAGAAGGAGTCATAAGAGGAATTGACCTTTTCGATTGTGTCAGCCCTACCAGACTCGCAAGACACGGACATGCCCTAACCAAAGAAGGAAAAATAAACTTAAAAAATGCCAAATACAAAAGAGATTTTACTCCTATTAGTGAAACTTGTGATTGCTATGCATGTAAAAATTATACAAAAGCCTATATAAAGCATTTAATCAATGCCGAAGAAACCTTTGGAGCAAGACTTTTATCCATTCATAACATTCGTTTTCTAACCCATTTAGCAGAAGAAATCCGTGAGTCGATTAAAGAAGATCGCTTGCTAGAATATCGGGATGCCTTTAAAAAGGACTATTACCATGAATAGAAAATGGATTTATGGAACCATACTTCTTCTTATTCTTATGATTGCTATTCCCTCCACTTACAAAGTCATTCATACGCACTACGAAAGACTAAGACAAAATACAACCAAAAAAATCATAGAAGCAGCCAAAGATTGTTACTACAACAATTCTTGTATAGAAGAAAAAATAACACTTGCAGAAATTTACGAAAAAACAGGACTACCCACTATGAGTAATCCTATAACAAAAAAAATATACAATGAAGAATCTTATGTAGATGTGAGTGATAATTTTTCATTCAACGAAATAACAGAGTAAAAAATATTACTCTTTTTTTGTGTTAATACCAAGCGTGGCTCCTAGTACAGAAGCAAGAAGTAAGACCAGATAGAATAGAAGCGTAATCCAAGCAAAATGAAAACGATTAACAATCAAATGAAACAAAAATAAACAAACCAGAAATAAAGTTCCAACTTTTATCCCCGCAAGAAAGCCCTTTGCTTCTGCTTTTTTTCCTGCCCGAAATCCAAAAATAAAAAACAACAAAACCAAATAAATCATAGAAAGAATTTGTACTACTTTACTAGAAATTAAAAAATAATAAAGAACACTAATGAGAAAACTTCCACCCAACAGAAAACCCAAAAACTTTGCAAGTAAGAGTCCATACTCTTTTACATATTTCATATTATCACCTATAAAATGCTATGATATTGATTAAAAAAATATGAAAAGAAACATAATAAAGATGGAAGGTGAAATTATGGAACTACTAACCATTGTATTTAGAACAACATTTTTTTATTTTTTTATTGTTTTAGCATACCGAATTATGGGAAAAAGAGAAATTGGGCAATTAGGAATTATTGATCTAATTGTTTCCATTTTAATTGCAGAATTGGTTGCAATAAGTATTGAAAATATCAAAGACTCTATTTTCTTTACCGTAATACCCATTATTCTTCTAGTGGTATTAGAATTGTTACTAGCGTTCATTAGCATCAAATCCAGAACATTTAGAACCGTTTTTGGTGGGAAGCCATCTTTAATCATAGTAAATGGGACAGTCAATTACAAAGAAATGGTTCGCCAAAGATATAGTATGGACGATTTATTATTAAGTTTAAGACAAAACTCCATCAAAAGTATCGACGAAATCGAGTATGCTTTTCTAGAACCCAATGGAAAATTATCAATCTTCAAATACAATTTATTGAAAACCAAAAGCAATTACCCAATGCCAATCATTGTCGATGGAGAAATGCAAGAAAAAGCCTTAAATTATATCAATAAAGACAAACATTGGTTAATCTCTGAGCTTCAAAAGAAAAATTTAAGAGTAGAAGACGTCTTTTATGCTTTCAAGAAAAAAAGCCAAATCTTCTTAATTAAGAAAAACAATTTGTAAAACAATTATCCTTTTTACAGGGTAATTTTTTGTAACTTATAAATCGGAAATTTAATAAAAAGTGACAATACAAATAAGAAAATAATTCAATTTTTCAAAAATATGATAAGATAGAAGTAGAATAAAAGGTGATGCAAAATGAATACAAAATTGAAAAAAACGCAAATGCTACTTGTCTATAGTCTATTCGGCTGTATATGCGGAATAAGTTTTATTGTATTGTTACTATCCAATCATTTATACAATATAAAAATAGAAAAAACATTCAAAGATTTCAATTCTCGTAGTTATTATACTTTGACATTTCAAGAAGCAAAACATTGTGAAAATAAAAAATATTCTCTATTTTCATGGGATGACTATAATTTTTCAGGCTATTGCATAAAAGAAGTCTATCTAACCTATAACAATCTAAGTGTTCCTTTAAAAGAAATTTTAAAAAAGAACTATTTGAAAATAGAAGAAATATTTAAAAACACAACAAAAATAGAAGAAACTAAAACAATAGAAAAGTATGAAAATACCAAAGAAAAATACAGCATTACATTAAGTAATCCTGTAGGCAATTACAAAGAGGTAATCTTTAGCAAGGGAAACTAGCCATTACCTTTTTTATTTTGTTCAAATTCGTTCCCACAACAAAAATAATATTCACTATTTCTGATACAATAAGTCCATAAATACCAATACGAAAAAAAGAGAAAATAGCAAGTACTAAGGTTTTAAGAATTACACCATAAAAAGTTATTTTCATCGTAAACTTTGCTTCTCCAAGACCTTGCAAAGTACTAATAATAGGAGCTTCTAAATAGAAAAGAACAAAGAAAGGTGCCAAAACTTTAATATAATCGGACCCACGAGTTGTTTTATATAAAAGGGTAAGTAAAGGCTCCCGAAACCAAAAAATCAAAATAGAAAAACCAAGACCCAATAAAAAGGAAAACAACATTCCCTGTTTAAAACGACGTTTGACCACTTCGTATTTTCTTTGCCCAAAAAACTTACTAATCTCTGGAATTAAAGCATTGGAAACAGCTCCGACAAAAAAAGAAGGCATGGTAAGTAAAGCTAAAGAATACGCATTATAAGCGCCATATTCAAGCAAAATAAATTGATTGGAATAGCCAACAAACAACAAGATGTTAGTGAGTAGGATAGGTTCAAAGAAAAAGCCAATATTTCCAATAAAACGAGAAGAAACCGTTGGAAGAGAAACCGATAATACATCTTTAATCGTTTCTGTATCCGGTTTTATATCCTTTTTAGTTATCCAAACGTGTTTTGGCAAGAAAAAGAAAAAAACAAGAACAGAAGAAATTTCTGAAAAAATATTGAAAAGAAGAAAGGCACAAACACCATACACAACTCCCTTTTTCATAAAATAAGGAAGAAATAAAACAATCAACACCAATCGAACCACTTGTTCTAAAGAATTCGAAACCGCATAAGGAACCATCCGTTGTTTTCCAAAAAAATACCCCTTAACAATCGAAGAAATACTAATAAAAGGAAGAGTAAGTGTACAAGAAAGAAGCAACAAATACGTTTGCTCATTTTTAAGTAACCCAGAAGCAATAAAATGACTGAAAAAAAACATAATTCCCATTAGAAGGGCATTCACAACACAAATAATAACAATGGAAGAACAAATGATTTTAATACTTCGCCGTCTTTCTTCTGCTACCAATTTAGAAATTGCAAGCGGTAAAGCAAGAGTAGCAATCGTAATCAGTAAAGAATAGGTAGGAGTAATCAAAGAATACAACCCAACCCCTTCCTCTAAAATAATTCTTGTGTAAATAATTCGAATAACAAAACCTAAAATTTTGGTCACAAAACCACCTAAAATAAGAACCAAAGTAGATGCTATAAATTTATTCTTCATAGAGTTCCTCTTTTCTAAACGACAAAAATGCTTTATAATAAATATATGATGGAGGGAAGAACTTTATGGTAACAGAAAACTTTAAAACCGTTCCAGAATTATATAGAAGAGTCCTACCAGCCCTAAAATCAAAGCGAAAAGAACTTGAACTAAAAAAACTAGGATTTATCACAGAAAATGATATATGGAATTGTCTAAGACGAACCAAATGGGCTCGTGACGCTGACCTAACCCTTTTTGATGTCGTCGACGACATATTAAATATCGAACCAGAAAAACTATTGGAATTTTTAAAACCTAGCAAGAGATAAAGGAGACCAAATGAAAACAGAAGAATTAGCAAACAATTTATTTAATAAAATAAAAAACAATTTTACTACGAGCGAAACAGAAGAAATTAGAAAAGCCTACGAATTTGCGTGTCAAAAGCACCAAGGAAGAACTCGTTTGACAGGAGAAGAATACATTACCCATCCTCTAAATGTAGCTCTCATTTTAAGTGACCTAAACGTAGATGCTACAACGATTATGGGAGCCCTATTACACGAAACCATCAACAATGGAGAAGCAACCGAAGAAGAACTAAAAGAAAACTTTGGGGTAGAACTTTTAAATATCGTTAAAAGTATTAGTACAATTAACAAACTAGAAATGCCCGATGAAAAAGAATCTTCAGCCATTTATTTACGAAAAGTTCTTGTTGGACTTGCTGAAGATGTCCGGGTTCTTTTCATTAAACTAGCTGACCGCCTTCACAACATGCGAACCATTTGGGCAGTACGACCAGAAAAACAAAGACATAAAGCAAATGAAACCATGAATGTATTGATACCTATCGCTCACCGTTTAGGAATTTATTCCATTAAAAGTGAACTAGAAGACTTATGCTTGCGCTATCTAAAGCCAGACGTATATGAAGACATTCTAAGTAAGTTAAATGCATCTATCGAAGAATTAGAAAGTGTTCTAGAAGAAATGCAAGATACCATTTCAGAAATGTTAATCGCCCATGGGATCAAATTTTCTATCAAAAGTCGTGTCAAAAGTGTCTATAGTATTTATAAAAAACTAGAAAAAGGAAAAAAATGGAGTGAAATCTACGATATTCTAGCCTTGCGTGTGATTACAGAAAAAGAAAGTGATTGCTACTTAACCATTGGGTTAATTCACTCAAAATTCCGTCCTCTAGCCAAACGCTTCAAAGACTATATTGCGATGCCCAAAGAAAATATGTACCAATCTCTCCATACCGGAGTTTTTGGAATTGACGGAAACATTTTTGAAGTACAAGTAAGAACCTATGAAATGGACGAAATTGCCGAAAAAGGAATTGCTTCTCACTGGTCCTACAAAGAAAAAGGAACAAAAAAAATCCAAAGCATGATGGAACAAAAACTAGAAATATTTAGAAATATGATTGAAACCTACAAAGAAACTGAAAACGTAGAAGACTTTGCAGCGTCCATTAATAGCGATATTTTAGGAGAACTGATTTATGTATTTACTCCAAAAGGAGACGTCGTAGAACTACCAAAAGGAGCAACTCCGATTGACTTTGCCTACCGCATTCACTCTCGCGTAGGAGAAACAACCATTGGTGCCATTGTTAATGACGAAATTGTGCCTTTATCTTACGAACTACAAGAAGGCGATTGTATCAAAATCAATACCAATAAAAATTCAACCCCTAGTAAAGAATGGTTAGATTTTGTAAAAACAAGTGCTGCCAAAAGTAAAATTAAGGCCTACTTTAGTAAACAAGACAGAAGTGACTATATTGAAAATGGAAAAAATATCTTAGAAAAAGAACTAAGAAAGCAAAAACTATCTTTTCAAGAGACATTTACGGCGGAAAAACTAGAAAAATTATTCAAAGACTTAAAAGTAAATGATTTAGAAGAAATTTATTTAGGCATTGGTTCCTTCCGTTATACGGCAAATTATATTATCAAATTAACAACAGAAGAAAAACAAAATGTTACAGATGCCTTAATCGAAAAAGTAAGAGACAAAAGCAAAAATATTCCAAAACTAAACAATAAAAATGACATCATTGTAGGAGAACACAACGATATACTAGTTACCCTCGCTGGTTGTTGTAAACCTGTAAAAGGAGACAATATTATTGGATACATAACGAAAGGGGAAGGAATAACTGTACACAAAGCCGATTGTCCAAATATAAGTACCAAAGAAGAACGATTAATTGATGTTTCTTGGAGTGAAGAGACAGAAAGTGACTACTACACAGATGTCTATATAGAAACTCTAAACGATAAAAACTATGTTTCTGAAATTATCAATAAAGCAAGTACTAAAAATATTAGTGTAGTATCTTTACAAACCAATGAAAACACAGAACACACAACCTACAATTTAACGATTAAAGTAAAAAATACCACCGAATTAAATGACTTCTTAAATAGTCTGTACGCATTAAGTTTCATTAAGAAAGCAGGGAAAAAATAATGCGTGT
>CAMUBM010000003.1 GCA_947087145.1 uncultured Mycoplasmatota bacterium | reverse complement strand
CATTCGTAATCTTTACTTGGTCCAAAGATTTTTTCACAGAAAAGCCCATCTCTTTCTGGTTTTAATGTACGATAATTAATCGTCTCTGGCTTTTTTACTTCTCCATGCGACCATCTTAGAATATCTTCAGGAGAAGCAATTCCTATTTTAATACCTTTAAAATTATTTACTTCTATCATAGGATATCTCCCCCTTCTAAATCTTCTTCATTCAAAGTTTCTGGAAATTCTAAATCATCCAAATCATTGTCTTCAAATTCGTCTTCTTCCATTTCTTCTGGTTCATAATCTGGCTCTGGCTCTAAACTAGTTGCTTCTTCCTCTTCTGTTGGAGTCAAATCAATCTCATCGATACGAAGCATATCGTCTTTTTCTTCGTCTTCTTCAATATCTTTTAAATCCAATAAATTATCTTCATTATCTAAAATTTGAATATTTAATCCTAATGCTTGGAATTCTTTAATTAATACTCTAAAACTTTCTGGTACTCCTGCTTGATTAACCGTTTTACCTTTTACTAAAGATTCATACACTTTTACACGACCAACAACATCATCCGATTTAATGGTTAAGATTTCTTGTAAGACATGAGCAGCACCATAAGCATACAATGCCCAAACTTCCATTTCCCCAAATCTTTGTCCACCAAATTGCGCTTTACCACCAAGAGGTTGTTGTGTAACTAAACTATACGGACCTGTTGCACGAGCATGCAATTTATCATCAACCATGTGGTGTAGTTTAACCATATACATGACACCAACGTTAACACGATTTTCAAAAGGCTCTCCAGTACGTCCATTGATCAACTCCACTTTACCATCTTCAGCCATTCCAGCTTCCTTCATTTCCTCATGGATATCATCTAGATTTGCTCCATCAAATACTGGAGTTGCATACTTAACGCCTAAACGTTTACCAGCCATACCTAAGTGAACTTCTAATATCTGTCCAATATTCATACGACTTGGCACACCCAAAGGATTTAACATAATATCTACTGGTGTTCCATCTGGTAAATAAGGCATATCCTCTTCTGGTAGCACAAGACTAATAACACCTTTATTACCATGACGTCCACTCATTTTATCTCCAACTTGAATTTTACGTTTTTGAATAATATATACGCGAATAATTTTAAATACTCCTGGAGGCATATCGTCGCTATTTTCTTTGGTATACACTTTAACATCATGAACAATACCATCTGCACCATGTTCTACTTTTAAAGAAGTATCACGCACCTCACGTGTTTTCTCTCCGAATATTGCATGCAATAATTTTTCTTCACTGGTAAGTTCTTGTACTCCTTTTGGAGTCACTTTACCAACTAAGATGTCGCCTTCTTTAACTTCTGTTCCAATACGAACAATACCTTCAGCATCCAAGTTACGACGTGCTTCTTCTCCCACATTTGGAATATCACGGGTAATTTCTTCTGGCCCTAATTTGGTATCACGACATTCAATTTCATAACGTTCAATATGTAGTGAAGTATATACATCGTCTTTTACTAAATTTTCATTCAATATAACAGCATCTTCATAATTGTATCCATTGTAAGTCATGAAGGCAACTGTCATATTTTTACCTAAAGCAAGTTCTCCGTTTTGAGTACTTGGTCCATCTGCTAGCACTTGTCCAGCATGAACTTGATCCCCTTTTTTAACAAGAGGTCTATGATTTAAACTACTAGAAGCATTTGTTCTTTCAAAATTTGCTAAGTAATACGTGTCTTTTCCTTTTGCAGTTTTAACAATGATTTTTAAAGCATCCGCATAATCAACAACACCATCTGCTTTAGATACTACGGTACTTCCAGAATATTTTGCTGCAACATGTTCTACTCCTGTACCCACGATTGGTGAGTCACAGGTAAGTAAAGGCACTGCTTGACGTTGCATGTTGGCACCCATCAAAGTACGATTGGCATCATCATAATCTAAGAATGGTATACAACTTGTAGTAATTGCAACCAATTGACTTGGAGCAACATCCACAAAATTCACTTGCTCCCTTTTACACATAACGTTATCCCCGTTGATACGAACCAAAACTTCATCATCAACAATGCGTCCGTTATCTTCAAGAGCAACAGTTGCTTGTGAAATGTAATAATCTGCTTCCTCATCGGCAGTCATATAAACAACATCGTCCATTTGAACAACACCATCTAAAACTCTACGATAAGGAGTCGTAATAAATCCATATTCATTAATTTTTGCATATCCAGCAAGACTGGTAATCAAACCAATATTCTGTCCTTCTGGAGACTCAATAGGACAAATTCTTCCATAGTGAGAAGCATTAACGTCACGTACATCCATACCAGCACGATCACGAGACAACCCACCAGGACCTAGAGAACTCAAACGACGTTTATCGGTTAACTCAGCGATAGGGTTAATTTGATCCATGAATTTAGATAACTGAGAAGAACCGAAGAATTCTTTTAATACAGCAGTCACTGGACGAATATTAATTAAAGATTTTGGTGTCACAGCATCAATTTCTTGGGTAGTCATTCTCTCGCGAATAACGCGTTCCATCCGTGACATACCAACTTTAAATTGATTTTGTATCAATTCTCCTACTTGACGAACACGTCTGTTTCCTAAATTATCGATTTCGTCATCTGTACCGAAGCCTTCATGCAAATTGAGATAATAAGAAATAGAAGCATAAATATCTGGTATTGTAAGTCTCTTAATATCAACGCTTTGGTCATTACCAACAATTTTTACTGTTTTTTCTGGATTGTTTTTATCCACAACTAAAATTTCTTGAATTTGATCATAAGTATCTAACTCTTCATTAATAATGGTCTTCTTAACACCAAAGCCATTTGCTAAAACTGGTTTAATTTTTTCCAAAACATCTTTTGTAACCACTTCACCTTTTTTAGCAACAACTTCTTTACCATCTTTAATATCAGCTGCAAGAGTTGCATTTAAAAGTCGATCCGCTACATTTAATTTTTTATTAAATTTATAACGACCCACTTTTGCTAAATCATAACGGAAATGGTCAAAAAATCTTGTTACCAATTGATTTTTAGCAGAATCTAAAGTAGCAGGTTCTCCTGGACGCAATTTTTCATAAATTTCAATAAGTGCTTCGTCAGTATTCTTTGTACTATCTTTCAGTAGTGTATTTTCTAAATATACATTTTCTCCAAATACACTGACAATATCTTCGTCATTAGAAAGACCAAGTGCCCTTAAGAATGTCGTTACAGGTACTTTTCTAGTACGATCAATACGAACGTACATAATATCCCTTGCATCTAGTTCATACTCAAGCCATGTACCACGATTAGGGATAACTTCCCCACTAATAATACGACGCCCATTTTTATCAATTTCTCTTTTAAAATAAATACTAGGACTTCGAACCAACTGTGAAACAATAACACGTTCTGCTCCATTAATAATAAATGTTCCAGCATCCGTCATTAAAGGCATATCTCCAAGGAATATTTCTTGTTCTTTTACCTCTCCTGTTTCATGAATAAATACACGTGCTTGTACCTTCAAAGGTGCAGCATAGTTAACCATTCTTTCTTTCGATTCTTTTACAGAATATCTAGGCGTGTCAAAAGAATAGTCACCAAAGTCTATGGTCACATTTCCCGTAAAACTCTCAACAGGGAACAATTCTTCAAATGTTTCCTTAATACCCTCTTCTAAGAACCAATTGTATGATTTTTTTTGGATTTCCAACAAATCCGCAAGTTCCATTGTGTTTTTTGATTTTGAAAAACTTCTTCTTTCTGAATAATCTCCGAATTTTTTTAACTTATAAGCCACGATTTCACCCCATCTAACATTTTTTAAAAACAAACTAATTTCACAAAAAAATTAACACGTCACCAATTTATAATTCTAAACTCTTTTAATTTTTCTGTCAACTCCTATTTGCTCTTATAATATAAAATCCTTTTTCTTTCTTCACAACTTCTAATTTGTACATAGTTTCCAGTAGTTTCATTATACTTTTCGCCCCTTGATCTTTACGTATCACAAACCACAATCGACCTCGAGGATTCAAAAATTGTTTTGCCTCCGATAAAATCTGTAAAACAACCTTTTTACCAGCACGTATTGGAGGATTCGTAACAACCAAATCAAACGTTCCACTTACATTTTCATAAACATCACTAACAATCGCCTCTGCATCGACATGCAATTCTTTGCAATTTCTATTTGCCAAATGCACCGCTCGTTTATTTACATCAATTAAAGTCCCCTGACAAGAAAAAAGTTTAGAAAGAACAATTCCCATAAATCCATAGCCACAACCAACATCCAAAACAGTACATACATCTCGTTCTTCTTCTAAAATAGTCTCTACCAACAAACGACTTCCAAAATCAATTTTATCTTTCGAAAAAACACCATTATCACTCATAAAAACAAAAGCATCCACCCCATATTGATACTTAATCGTTCTTAGTTCACTCTTCAATGTTTCATTGTTCGTAAAATAATGTTCCAAAAAATCACCATTCAATCTAAAAGAATAATTGTATTCAAAATTATAAAATAGAAAAAAAGAAAAGTCAATGACAAGTTCATGTAATTTCATTGACTTTTCCTAAAAAATATGTATTCTATCTTCTACTTGTACTACAATCTTTTTCACTTTCCAAAATAGTAAAAATTTCTTCATAAGTTATAGTTTTATTATATTCATTGTCTCCAAGACAAGATTGAAAAGAAGCATCAACTGTAATATTATAACCAGAATAATTCTCAACTCTATAAGTTTCATAATTAAAAAACAAAGAAGAAGAAAGTGGATATCCAATAATTTCTTTCACAATACCAGTTGCTAAATCTTCCATAAAATACTTATCTATATTACGTTGCAAAAAAGGATAACGTTCTAAAAAAAGTTGTTCTAAAAAATAATAATCTCTTTCTTGTAAAGTTTGAATCAACGAAGAATCAAATACTAAATTTGAATCACAATCATTAAAAAAAGCAATTTGCTCCGAAGAATACAAAATACGATTCTCGGCATCTAAAATAAATTTATTTCTAGTCGTTGGAAAAAAATCATAATCATCACTCATATACAAATTTCCAATAAAACTTTTATCATCCAAAGAAAAAACTTCACCTATTTTATAGCTAAAAAAACAATTATCCGCATCTGGAAGCTTTTCAGACATTTCACATGAACGAACATAAAATGGTAGTCTTTCTTCTCCATTAATAATAAAGCCAGCATCAAATAAAGTTTCTTCATTAGAACAAACAATTTTATCTAAATCGTTCGAACATCCAATCCCCATAGACGTTAAACCTAAAAATATTGTACTAGCAAAAACAGCTTGTAATATTCTTTTTTTATTTGTACTTATTTGCTTTCTTTTCTCTTTCATCAATTTCATTAAAATATTCCCCTCTCAAAAATTATTTGCTATTATAACATATTTTTTCTAAAAAGCAAGTAATATTTTTGAATGATTAAATAGTCTTCAAAAGTCCCATTTTTATATGAACGAGGGATAAGTCGTTGAAATATTAGTCAATAGCAAATAAAATGAATTTATTTTAACTATTAAATAAAAAATACAAACAAAATAAAAATGATAAAAAAGCAACTAATTTCTCTAGTTGCTCTCTAAATAACACTTTTTCATGTAATCATCTGTCATCCCTGATAAAAAATCAATCACCATTCGATTTACATTTGTGTTTACTAAATAGTCTTCACACATCGTATTCAAAAACACTTGATAAATTTCCGAAGACTTATTTTTCATTTCCACATCTTTTTTATACTTCATAAACAAATGACGAAACATGTTCTCATACATTTGCAAATTTTCTTTCGTATTGGCTTTACTATAAATCATTTTGGTATTAAACTCCTTTAATTCAAGCAAAGCTTTATAAACAGAATCACTCATTTTAATGTAAGGCTTTCCTTTGCTATTTTCTATTACATCGGAGACAAAAGTATTCACAATTTCTCGGTTCGTTACACCAAGAACTTCTATAATAGAAGTAGGAATTTCTTCTTTTTTAATCACTCCTAAAGTGATGGCATCCTCTATATCTTTCCCAATATAAGCTAATATGTCACTAATTCTTACTACACAACCTTCTAGAGTCATTGGGACTAGTTTTTTTACAAAATCTTTTTCCTGATAAGACAATGTATATTCTTTCAAAAAGTCTTCTTTACTTTTGCTTACAGAATGATATTCATGCAAAGGAAGTTCTCCGTTATGACACATGATAGCATCCATTACTTGTAAAGTAATATTTCTTCCTTTTCCATTTTGTTCAAGACACATGAGAACACGAACACTCTCTATATTGTGATGAAAATATCCTTCTCCATTTTCTAAACTAATCGCATTTAGAATTCGTTCTCCCTCATGACCAAAAGGAACGTGTCCTAAATCATGACCGAGAGCTGCTGCTTCAATCAAATCCTCATTGAGTCCTAAATTTCTACCAATCGTCCTTGCTATTTTAGAAACCAATTGGACATGCACCATTCTTTTAGTAATATGGTCGTTTTCATTAAACGTAAATACTTGTGTTTTATCAGCATACCTTACATAACTTAAAGAATAAATAATACGATCTATATCTCGAAAAAAAGGAGTACGATACGGATCTTCCTTCTCAGAAACAAACCGAATAGCATTCTCATTGGTGCAAGCATAAGGACTAGACATGCTTAAAATCTCCTTTCTCTACTCTTCCGCATTTTCGTCTTTTAATTTCACCAAAACTTCTCTTGGTTTACTACCATTTTGTGGCCCAATAATTCCCCGCTCTTCTAACAAATCAATAATACGAGCAGCTCGATTATAACCAAGACGAAATCTTCTTTGTAAAAGAGACGCACTCACCTTTCCTGTATCGAGAGCAAATTTGACTACCTCGTCATAAATAGGATCGTCACTATCGTCATTTTCTCCACCATGACCTTGTGGACTACTTCCTTCAACGTTAGTATTGGTATTAGTAATGCTCTCATCATAACAAGCAGCTTGTTCCTTGGAAACATGATTAATAATTCTTCCAATTTCATCATCTGAAATGAAACATCCTTGAATACGTGTAGGAAAAGGGGCTCCCATCGGTAAATAAAGCATATCACCTTTTCCAAGTAACTTTTCTGCTCCAGGAGCATCTAAAATGGTTCTAGAATCAATGTAACTTGTAACACTAAAGGCAATACGAGAAGGAATATTTGTCTTGATAACTCCTGTAATAACATCCGTAGAAGGTCTTTGGGTTGCAACAATCAAGTGAATTCCAGCAGCACGAGCAAGTTGGGTAATACGCATGATACTCTCTTCCACTTCTTTTTTAGCAACAATCATTAAATCCGCCATTTCATCCACAATGACTACTAAATAATTCATTTTTGCCTCTGGTGTTTCTGGATGTTTCCTGTTTTCTTCTTCTATTTTCTTATTGTAATCTTTAATATTTTTTACACCCTTATCTGCTAAAATATGATAACGTTTATCCATTTCGGTCACGACTTTTTGTAAAACAAGGGCAGCTTTTTTAGGATCCGTTACCACAGGAGCAAGTAAATGAGGCACTCCGTTATAATTGGAAAGTTCTACTTGTTTCGGATCCACTAATACAAGTTTTACTTCATCAGGCCTGTAATGCATAAGTAACGAAATAATAATACTATTGATACAAACCGACTTACCACTACCAGTAGAACCCGCTACCAACAAGTGAGGCATTGTTGCTAAATCAGCATTAATGGTACGTCCTGCAATATCTTTCCCTAAAGTAACCAATAAACCTTTTTTTATTTTTTCTGGATCGGCATCCCCAATTACTTCTTTAATTTGTACAGCAGCCACTTCTTTATTCGGTATTTCAACACCAATCGTACTTTTCCCAGGAATAGGGGCTTCAATACGTACATCTTTAGCAGCAAGAGCAAGAGCTATTTCTTTATTAATACTACTAACTCGGCTTAACTTTGTCCCTGTTGGTACCACAACTTCATATTGCGTAACAGCAGGTCCTACATGAATTTCTACTACTTTACCAGAAATTTGAAAATCATTTAAAACACGTTCCAAACATTCCTTATTACTACGAATAAACTCAGTAGAATTGACTTTTTTCCCTCTTTTCGGTTCATCTAACAAACTAAGCGGAGGCAATTTATAAGAATGATTAATAACTGGACTACTAGAAGAACTTTCAACACTCTCCTGTAACTTTGGTTCTTCCTGATGCTCTATTGAAGTATGATTTTGTTTTAACTCCTCCACACTGGTAATAATAATTTTATCATCGTCGTCATCTGCTCCCGTAATAGGAACCATATCGTGTACTTCTTCTGAAGAAGATACCTTTTGTTTTTTTTCTCTTTTATGAAATACCTTTCCAAGTAAATTCCCCAAATTTAAATTAAACGTCATGACTAAACCAAAAATAAATAAAATAGTTAGTACAATATAAGTTCCTGTCAAACCAAACAATACGGAAATACCAAAAGAAAAAGCCGCTCCTAATATTCCTCCCCCAATTACAATAGAAGTTTGCCCCGTACTGGTTAATATATTTGCTTTGCTAATAGAAGCCATACGATCCATATAATTATTAATTGTCTCTTGAAAAATACTCGTCGGATTTTCAACACTTTTTACAAATGTCATGTGAGAAAGAACCAACACAATAATAATAAAAATATAAATTCCCAATAATTTCGATGTAAAAAAGTTAGGAAGTTTCCGTTTCATTAACATATGCACTCCTAAAACCAAAGTTAAAATTAAAACACAAAACCACCATTCACCAAGCAAAAACATGGCAAACTGCTTTAAAATAGCCCCAACAGGACCAAATCCAAATCCAATTAATCCTACTAAAATAAGAAATAAACCCGTAAGTTCTACACTATATTGAAAACTACTACCACTTTCTTCTTTTGATTTTTTCTTCTTTGCCATCTATCTTCACCATACTAAGTATAACAACTTACGACATTTTTTGCAAAAAAAAGGCATCAATTTGACACCAATTTCAAAAAACAATAATCCTCTTTAAGCAACACGAGAAAACGATACTGTTTTTTTTACTTTATGTACTAAATTATAAGGTTTATCAACAGAATAAGCAGACAAATAAAATCGGATTTCTTTTATACTTTTTATTTCTTTAAAAGCAAAGTCTCCATTCTCTGAGGATTGCGTAGAAAAGAAATAAGTTTTACCAGCTCGTTCTATAGAATACACCCTAAAAAAATATCTAGTGGATTTATTATAAAATTTTGCATAATGAGGCTTATATTCTTCACCTAACATAAACTTAAGAACATAGCGAACATAAGCATTCCCACTAACATCACCTGCTTTAGAACACAAAGAACAAATATTTTTTTCAAGCCACTTAAATAAAATATAAATATAATCTTCTTCTGACATATGAAACTCTACTTTTTTCATTTCAAAGTATTTTTTTGCATTTTTCAAATGTAATTCTTGTTCGTGATTTTCAACAGAACCAAAAATTGACTCCTCTAAAACTTTTCCATTTACAATTTCATGATTATTTTTTGATGGAAATCCAAATTTAATTAGCATTAAATCTTCATAATCTTTTGTCAAATCAAAGCTATAATTCTTATCTGAAATAGTTACAATCACATATGCATGCGAACTATCACTTTTTATAAAAGCTTCAATAGAAAAAGCTTTCAATAATGCTTTAAATAAATTAGACCATGTAAAACAAACGAGATAACGATCTGTAATGTTTTCTATATCTATTTGCTTATTTTTAATCTTATATAATTCTAAAGAATCAGCCAGTCCCCATAAAGGATCATATTCAAACAATTGTCCTGTTCTCATATATAAATAATAAGCAATCTCTAATTTATCTGTTAAATGTAATTCTGAAACTTCCTGTCTCATCATTGCCAACAAATTCATATTCAAAACCCCTATTTCTTACTAGAATTATAGCATAAAATACTTGTTTTGTCAAATTGACGTAAACAAAAAAGAAAAGACATGTCATTTCTTTATTTACTATAATTCATTTTACGATTGATTTTCACTCTATTACTTTCTTCTTTTTCTAAAGAACTTTTCTCTATCGTTTTCTTACGAAACTTACTAGACATGAGTAAAGGGTGAAACAAAAAATCCATCGAATCTGCTTTATCTACCAGGGTTAATATCCAACTTTCTTTATATTTAGGAAGTTTCTTATTCAAAGGAAACATATGCGTTTTAATCATACTTCCAATTTTATCGTCCATTAATTTCGGAAAATACTTCAAAGAATTCACTCTAGCTTGTTCTGCATGAACAAAACCATGTTTTTGAAAAAAAGGCTTTTTCTCAAAATCAGATTGCCACGGCTTATCATAAAAATCATGCAAAAGCCCTGCAATAGCAAGAGATTTATAATCTAAATGTAACTTTTTCCCTATCTTATAACAATCATAAGAAACACGCAAAACGTGATCATACACACTTTCATTATAATGATGCGGATAACCTTTTCGTTTTAAAAACTCTTCATGTTCCAAAATAGGTTTCACTAATTTGACATACTCTTTATTTTCAAGTTGAAGCCTTTTTTTTTCCCCTTTGTTTGCATGATAAGCATGAACATATTGGATAAAACTAGCAAGTTGTAAAAGTGCCGTTAAAACAACAAACAAATTGACAGGCAAAGAAATATGCATAAATAACATATCTAGAAATCCTAATAAAATAGTTACAAAAATAAACCAAGTTTTAATTTTTCCAATGAGTAAAGATTCAACAATTCGAGTTCTTAAAAAAACATAAATGTTGAATAGTGCAATCAAGCATTCCAAAACAAAAACATAAAAAAACAAACGATTATCCACAACTAGAATAATAAGTAAAGAAAAAGCAAGACACTTATCTCCTATGGTATCTAATTTGGCTCCCAGTTCACTAACAACTCCCCATCTTCTTGCAAGTTTTCCATCTAAAAAGTCAGTGAATGCTACAAAGGCAGCGATTATAACCAGAGGCAGCATCTGTTTTTGAACCCCTAAATAAAGAACCCAAGGCACAATCAATAATCGAGATATAGTTAATAAATTTGGTATCATTTTTTTCATATGCTTTACTCTCCTAACTCATTATAAACGAGTAATAAATAAAATGGCAATAAAAAAACACATATAAGTGTATTTCTATTATAAATATATTTTTAGTCCTTCTATATTATTCTCTAAAGTTTTTAATAATTTTTCTCCCAACTTTGTAACTTCTCCATCTTCGTCATTATAAGTATTCATAGCCTCTTTTATTTTAATAATCCCTTTTGTAGAACCTTCTACCATCATTTTAGCAATCACTTTATCGTCTTTGTTGGTAAGCAACTTCATATCTGCCATCATTTTACTATTCATTTTTACCATCTTACCAAGTTCTTTTTCCTTAGCACCATACGAAGACAAAACTTTTTCACTCTCTTCTAAAATTGTATTGTATTCTTTCTTTTGCTCCTCTAAAAACTCCCGAAAATCTGCTTTAGAAACTTTAGAGAAAACATCATCAATTCCAATCACACCCATTTCAGTAATTTGATAAATCGTATTTAAAAACTCGATATTTTTGTTTTCCTTCATAAAAAATCACCCATTTTTAATATGCGTGATTTTATCTATTTTATACCTCTTGCACAACAGCAATAATCATTGGTTTACATTCGGTTTCTTCATATAAAAATTTACTTAATTCTGTTCGAATTTCTGTTTTAATTTTATTGAAATCTACAAAGTTATCCACAATATTTCTTGTAATTACCTCTTCACTAATGCGTTTGATTTCATAAATAATTTCCTTAGAATCTTTGACATAAATAAATCCTCTTGTCGTCACCTCAGGACCAACAAGCAAAGTTTTGGTCTTCTTACTAATCGTAGCACTGATTAAAACAATTCCATTTTCACTTAACATCTCTCGGTCCTTAATCACAAGTTCTCCTACATCATCACTACTCTTTCCATCAATCAAAATATCATTGACTTTAATATGTTCTGTCGACTCTTTCAAAACACCATCTTCAAAAACAACCACATCCCCATTTTGTTTCAAAATAATATTCTCATTAGGCATTCCTAAACTACTTGCTAAATCTGCATTCCCTACCAAATAACGATATTCTCCCTTGACAGGCATGTAATATTTTGGACTCATAAGTTTTAACATGAGTAATAAATCTTCCTGAGAGGCATGATGCAAGATATTTTTTTCTTTAGGAATAGAAAGAATACGACAGCCAAACATAGAAAGTTCATTTTCTATTTTGACTAATAACTTTTCATTACTATCGTACCGAGGCTCCGAAAAAATCACTGTATCAGTTGGTTTTAATTTAATGTATCGATCGTATCCATTCATTACTTTACTAATGGCTGCATAAGGATTTTCCTTATCCTCACAAAGTAATAAAATGGCATCTTTCTCCTCAATATTTGATAAATCTCCTAACAAATCGTCTGGAAAACTTAAATACCCTTCTTTTTTAGCAAAAGTTACCACATTTTGTAACTTTTTTCCCATCAAAACAATCTTACGATGTTTATTAAGAGCGCTATTAAAAATATCTTGAATGGTATACAAATGTGTTGGCAAAACCAAATAAAGCAAACGTTCATTGTACTTATTCACAATATCTTTAAAAAAATCTTCTAATCTATGGCTTGGAGAAGTATGTCCACTATGTTCCGAAAAAGTAGATTCACTAAGTAAACAAAGCACTCCTTGCTTTCCTACATAAGCAATACGTCCTAAATCCATATCATAATGTCCTGTCATTTTGCCATCAATAATAAAATCTCCAGTATAACAAATTGCTCCATCTTTGGTATTCACAACATACATGACAGCATCTGGACAACTATGTGAAACCGTAATTGGAAAAATACTTGTTCTCCCAAAGTTCAATTTTTTATGAGGAGTAATTTCAAAGATGTTCTTCTCAGGAACTCCAGAATCCATTAAAACATACTTTGTAAACTTAGTAGCATACAACCTTACATCAGGAATGTATTTTACTAAATCACTCGCACCCCCCATATTTTCATAATGACCATGCGTTAAAAAGACACCTTTAATTCTTTTTTTGTTTTTAACAAGATATTCAAAATCAGGAATAATATAATCAATTCCAAACATATTTCCTGAGGCATACTTTAAACCACAATCAAAAACAAAAAGGTCTTTGTCTATTTCCATAATATAAGTGTTTTTTCCACTTTCATCTAATCCACCCAAACTAAAAATTTTAATTTTACTCATAATTCATCTCTTTTCTATCATTTAAATATTTATTTCTTATTTTTAAAGTTGTTTGCAGCAGACTCATTATAGCAAAAATAAAATAGATTTTCAAACACTTTTACATTGCCGACACAATTCGACAGAATTCGAAAGAAAAATGGTTTACATTAAATATAAGTAAAATATTTCTATTATAGCGAATAGCAATTAGAACTTAAAAATATCAATTTCAAATAGGAAATGTTAATTATGATGAAATCAAACTATAATAGTGATAGAAACTTTAGAGAAATTAAAGGTGAGGTGAAAGAATGAATAATTTAGTATACGTACTAGAAGATTTTGGAAAAATTGATATTAAATTAAAAGATCTTTTAGAAAAAAAAGGAATAAGTCGTAATAAACTTTGCAACATGATGGGAAGCAACTATGATTTAATTACAAGATATTATAACAACAGAGTCACAAGAGTAGATTTAGAAATCATTGCAAAAATTTGTTTTGTTTTAGATTGTAATATCACTGATGTATTAGAGTATAGTACACAAAAATAGACCAACGTCTATTTTTTTTCTGCAATTAATTCACTTAAAGAAACAACTTCTAAACCTTTAAAATAAACTTCTTTTTGAAATAACTTTATAGTTTCCAAAGGAGTCGTTTTTTTAATAAAAACAATGGCACCATTTTGCAACTTTGCTTTTGCTTCTACTAGATTAGAAGAATTTAAGGAAAAAGTTTCTTCTACTAAATATTTTTGTTCTTTTCGGCAAAACTCTTTACTTAAACTTTTTACATAGCAAACATTTTTATTTTGATTATTTTTATTCAACAAACTTTCCACATTTCGATATTTCTTTTGATCATTATTGATTTGTTCAAAAGAAGAAGGATTCTTATACGTCTCTTCTGTTACCAACAAACTAGCAACAATTTTATTTTCTTCAAAATACTGTTCTACTGCTTGATTTCCTTCTTCCAACAAATAAGCAATTTCCTTTTTAGAAGGATGCCCACTTTTAATAATTTTATCTTTATTGTCCTCTAAAGAAATGTCTGGTTTCACATTATCAAAAATCAAATAGTATTCATTAAACACCCCAAAAGATTTCATATTAACAAAACTCTTTGTTTTATTTACCATACGTCCCATTACACCAGGAACAATATATTCCCCATCTATAATTGCATTAGTAGCTACTTCCTTATATTTTTCTTCTATCTCCTCTATATTCTGCATCAATGGACTTTTATTTTGCATCAAAATTGCTATCTTTTCCGTATAATAAAAACTAAAAAGCATAATGGCAAACAAGCCAATGGACTTATAAAATTTTTTCAAACGAAATCACCTAATGAAGTATATGCTACTCTTGGGATGAATTTTCCGTATTTTTTTGTGAAGACAAAAAAGTAACTTTTTCTGCAATAACTTCCATAACAAACTTACGTGTTTTTGCTTCATCTTCATAACTTCTAGTTTGCAGTCTTCCCTTAATACCAACAACATCCCCAGTATGACAATAAGAAAACGTATTCATGGCTACATTGTTCCACAAAACACAACGGATAAAATCTGTCTCATAAACACCATCTACATTTTTAAAAGAGCGATTCACTGCAAGAGTAATGACGCTTCTCTTCTTTTCTTGGTCTTGCGTGATTTCTGGGTCAGCACAAAGTCTTCCAACTAAAATAACTTGGTTCATAAAAACCTCCTTTCGCAAGGTATTATTTCACAGCCTAGAAAAGAGGACAAATGACCAATTTGAAAATTTCAGAGACTAAAAAAGAAAATTGATAAGCCAATTTTGAAAATTGGTTTATCAAATCACAAATTTGGTAAGCCAAAAAGAAAAAAGAGACAAATTTTCTCTTTTTTAAAATTATATGTAAATTAACGTAAAGTTTACTCATTCTTTAAGCAAGCGGTTAATTTCTACAGCATACTCCATCGGAAGTTCTTTCTTAAAATCAGAAATAAAACCAGTAATAATTAACTCTTTTGCTCGTTCTTCTGTTAACCCAAAACCCATGAAATAAAACAACTTTTCTTCATCTACTTTTGATACACTCGCTTCATGAGAAAGAGAAGAAGAATTATTTTCAACAATATTAGTTGGATACGTATCGCTTTTCGAAGCACCATCTATTAAAATAGTATCGCACTTTATTGTAGCAATACTTCCCTCTGCCCCTTTAGTAATACGTGTTGTCCCTCTGTAATTGGCTACCCCTCCACTCTCTGCAATAGACTTTGAAAGGATATTGCTCTTCGTATACTTTCCTAAATGGATCATTTTCGCTCCCGCATCCAAACTTTGTCCTTCTTTCGCATAAGCAACACTGATAGAATTACCAACAGCAAAGTCGCCCTTTAAAATACAAGAAGGATACTTCATCGTGACACAACTCCCAATATTCCCATCAATCCATTCCATTTTCGCATGACTCTCCACAAGAGCTCTTTTTGTCACTAAATTATAAACATCTGTACTCCAATTTTGAATCGTAGAATAACGCATAGAAGCATTTTCCTTTACAAAAATTTCTACTACTCCTGCATGTAAAGAACTAGAAGAATAACTTCTTGCAGTACACCCTTCAATGTATTCTAAACTAGCTCCTTCCTCGACAATAATGATGGTTCGTTCAAATTGTCCTAAACTTTCCGTATCAATCCGAAAATAACTTTGTAAAGGTCGGTCCAAAGTTGTATTCTTAGGTACATAAATGAAAGTTCCTCCACTCCATACCGCTCCATTCAAAGCCGTATACTTATTCTCATCATATTTCACCAAATGATTAAAATATTCTCGGAATAGTTCTGGATATTGCTGCAAGGCTTCATCTGTACTTAAAAAAATGATATCCTTGTTTGTATTTTGTTTATGATAAACGACTTCACTTTCATATTGGTTACTCACACCATCCAAATATTTCTTCTCGGCATCCACAACTCCTAATTTACAAAAAGTATCTTTGACTGTTTTATCAACTTGCTCCCAATCACTTTTACTTGTTTCATATTCATTTTTATAATACAAAAAATCATCAAAAGAAAAAGGAAGTTCTGGACCAAAAGAAGGATTTTCTAACTCTAAAAATTTTTCATAACTTTGAAGACGAAATTCTTGCATCCACAAAGGTTCTTTTTTCTTTTTAGAAAGTTCTATAATAAATTCTTTTGAAAGACTCTTTTTCATAAGCATCACTCACAAGAATTATACAACAAAACTACTTGGGAAACAATTGAAATAGTAAAGCATCTTTGCTATAATATAGAAGTAATATACTAAGGAGGGGCTTTATGAGTGGCAACAATAACAAAGACATCAATGCTGCTTATATAGCATTTTGGAAATCAAAAAACCCGAAACTAAACGACATTGAAACGAATGGAAAAGTACTAACTTACCACAATGAAAAAATAAATATTACAGACATTTATATGCAAGATATACTAAGAAATCCAAACATTTTTTATAGTATAGATACCATGGAAAGCAAAACCTTAGTAGATATTATAAAAGTACACATTTTTGCAATCCTATTAAAAGAAAAAGAATTAGAAGAAAAAGTAAGGAGATACCAAGAATATGAATACAAATGAAACAGAAACAAAT
>CAMUBM010000002.1 GCA_947087145.1 uncultured Mycoplasmatota bacterium | reverse complement strand
TATAGCAGAATTTGATAAAAAAGTCTGCAAACCAGTAGAAAAAGACCACAAAGTATCATGGATAAAGCCAGAAGAATACATAGGAAAGTTATACCATGATTACCAAAATAAAGTATTAGAAAAATATTGTCAAACGAAAAAGAAAAAGAGGTAAATATGTACGATAAAGAATTTTCTGAAATTTACAATCATTATGGCTGGGATACGTTTTCTATAACAATGGGAAATGCTATTTTAGAATTTTTAAAAAAGGCAAATGTAAAAACAATAAAACATCTAGACCTTGCCTGTGGAGTAGGAACTCTTTGCCATTTGTCATGGGAACAAGGAATACCCACAAAAGGAATAGATATTTCTAAAAGTATGATACAACTGGCAAAAGAAAAATATCCTAAAATACCTTTTGAAATAGCAGATATCATAACTTATCAATCGGAAGAAAAATACAATCTCATTACTTGTACTTGTGATGCCATCAATCATATTTTAAAAAAACAAGATTTAGAAACTCTCTTTAAAAACATAGATACGTATTTAGAAAAAGAGGGCTATTTTATTTTTGATGTCATTGATGAACAAAAACTTCTCTTAAATAAAAAATGGAAAAGTGATAGAGGAAATAACATTTACGTAGAATATCTTATTACGAAAGAAAATGAACTTTTAAAAAATTATTTGGAAGTTTACGAAAACAACATACGAATAGCAAATGAAACTATAAAAGAAAGAATATATTCTAAAGAAGAAATTTTAAAATTTGCAAATAAAATAGGATGGAAAATTCTAAAATGTGAACCCCAAATAGGAACAGAAATGCTTTCTTCCCATACAAAATTATTTTACATATTACAGAAAAAATGCTAATATGTGATAGGCAACAAGGAGGAAAACATGACTGATTATGAAAAAATGAAAGCAAATTTAGAAACAGAAAGAGCAAGAATAGAGGCTCTTCGCTTTCAATTACAAACCATGCGAGAATTACATTTACATGATGGTAGAAAAGATACAAAAATAAAATTAAAAGAAACCAAAGAAAATATAGAAAAGCAATTAAAAAGAGTGAAAGTGGCTACCACGTTTCCTATCCATGATTTCTTTCCATTTTTGTTAAAATTTTTAGAAGGAATAGAACAAAAAGAAATGGAGATGGCAAGCCTAGTACAAGATTACAATCAAGAAAAAATAAAATCAAATAAAATAGAAGGGAAATCAGAAACACTAATTAGTAAACATCCAAAATTAAAATGTATGTTATTGCCAACTATTGATGAATATTTTGTGATTGTATCTATGGAAGAGATGGAAAAGATAAAAAGTTTATTAAACGATTATTCCCTATTGACCGCCATAGAAAAATCGAAAATAGAAAAGTATATTTTACTTCCCGCTGATATAGAAACGATTACTTTAGCAAATGGAATAGAATTAAATAAAGAATTTTCTAAGTTTCCAGAATTACAATTCGTCTTAGAAAGGTTAATAGAACTAGAATGGCAAGAAAACATTCCACCTGAAGAAACCGATTTAAGCTTGGAAGAAAAAGAAAAAAGAAGAAGAGAATTGAATCAAAAGAGATTGGAAAGTATTTTAGAAGAAATGGTAGAAAACAAGGAAACAATTTATAGTAGAATAAGAAAACATAGTAAAATTGAAATTTGACAAAATAGAAAAGTTATAGTAGGATATGCTTCAAAAAAGGGGGAGCGAGAAATGAATAACGAAGAGTTACGAAATATTCTAATGAAAACACTGGATGATTTGTTAATTTTAAAAGAAAGCAAATTGTCTTTATTGGAGACAAAACAGCAAGAGTTAGAGGAAAAAATAAGGTATTGTCAAAATAAATCAAATCTTTTACGTCTATTAAGTGGGGCTACTGTGTTATCTTCTGTTGGGCTATATTTAAACGATAATAAAAGTCAAGCAATCTTCATACTAGGAACTCTTAGTATTGCTACATTGATTAATTTAGGTATTTTAATTTTTAATCAAGAAAATAAAAGTGTATGCCAAGTAGAGAGAGATGCATTATCAAATGATTTAGAAGAACTACAAGGATTGATAGATCCATTATGGTGCTATGCAGAAGAAGATCCAGAAATAGGAAGTCAATCAAAAACCTCCCAAGCTTCTAGTAGTCAAACACTTGTTAGAACAAGAAAAAGAACAACTATAGAAGAAGAAAATATTATCATTCAGAATACCGAAAATTGCACAAGATAAGGAAGAAATTCCTTTTTTTCTTGCAATTTTGTAAGAAATAAGAAAAAATTCTCGTGGTATAATAAAAAAAGAGAGGAAAGAGACTATGAGAAAAATCATGATTGTGGAAGACGACAAAACGATTTGTAAAGAATTAAAAGAACTCTTAGAAAATGCAAGTTACGAAGTCATTTTACTAGAAAATTTTGAATATGCCTACGAAGAAATTATAAAGGCTTCTCCAGACCTAATCCTTTTAGATATCAATATCCCTTACTTGAGTGGAGAAATACTTTTAAAAAAAATACGTGAAACAAACAACATTCCCATTATAATGGTCACTAGTAAAAATAGCGAAGTGGACGAAGTACTATCCATGTCGTATGGTGCTGACGATTACATAACAAAACCTTACAATCCCACCATTTTATTATTACGAATTGGTTCGATTTTAAAACGTATGGAAAACAATGCAAATACTATGCAATACAAAGATTTAACCATTTACCGACAAAAAGGAATGATAAAAAAAGAAAACAAAGAAATCATTCTAACCAAAAACGAAATGATTATCTTAAATTATTTACTAAACAACCAAAATCGAATTGTAACTCGTGACGAATTAATGACCGACCTTTGGAACAACAACGAATACATAAACGATAATGCGCTAACCGTAAATGTCAGTAGATTAAGAAGCAAATTAAAAAGCATTGGACACGAGAATGCAATCGAAACTAGAAAAGGAATAGGGTACATTCTCTCATGAAATTTACGAATTATTTAAAAGACAAAATATATTTACTGCTCTTATTTCTATTTACTCTTACAATCACTCTTTTATTATTACTTGCATTCAAAGTTGAAAAAAGTCTAATTCTTGTTTTAATCATTCTTCAACTTTTATTTGTAATTTCTACTCTCCTAATTGACTTTTTTCGTAAACAGAAATTTTATACCCATTTACTCGAAAATACCCAAAATTTAGAAAAAGCCTATTTGGTTTTGGAAACAATAGAAAAACCAAATTTTTATGAAGGAAAGTTGATTTATCAAACACTATACGAAATGGGTAAATCGATGGCAGAAAATAGTAAGATTTTAGAAATTCAAACCAAAGATTTTAAAGAATACATCGAAATGTGGATTCATGAAGTAAAAATACCCATTGCCTCGCTTATTTTAATGGCACATAATCATAAAGAAAAATTTACTAAAAATGCTTTAGAACAAATCAGACGGATGGATACCTATGTTGAACAAGTCCTTTACTATGTACGAAGTGAAAATGCAGAAAATGATTACTTAATCAAAGAAACCAAACTAGAAAACGTAATCAACAATGTTGCTTTAAAAAACAAAGATGATTTATTAGAAAACAAAATGGAATTTCAAGTACAAATGGAAAACAAGGATTTGTCCATTCATACCGATGCCAAATGGTTCGAATTTATCCTAAATCAAATAGTAAGCAATAGTATCAAATACAAAAAAGAAAACACTTCTTCCTACATAAAAATAGAAGCAAAGGAAACCAATGATAAAATTGAAATTAGTATTTTAGATAATGGAATAGGCATTCCAGAAAGTGATGTAAAACGAGTGTTTGAAAAATCTTTTACAGGAGAAAATGGACGAAGAAAACAAAAATCAACGGGAATGGGTTTATACATTGCTAAAAAACTTTGTACGAAATTAGGACATAGTATTGTAGTCACTTCCAAAGAACAAGCCTATACCCAAGTAACCATTACACTTCCTAAAAATGATTTTTATAAAGTGGCAAAATAACCTTACAAAATTGTAAGACAAAGTAAGAGTAAAATTACGACAAATGAGTCTGTTTCCTTTACTATGAAAGAGAAAGGAGAAATATTTTATGGAAAATATTTTGAAAATAGAAAAAATAGAAAAATACTATGGTAGTCGTTCTTCTTTAACGAAAGCCATTGATAACATCTCTTTTGAAGTTGAAAAAGGAGAGTTTGTAGCCATTATGGGATCGTCTGGGAGTGGGAAAACAACCCTCTTAAATTGTATTTCCACGATTGATAGAGTAACGAGTGGCCATATTTACGTAGGGGACGAGGACATTACTAAATTAAAAGGCAATGCCTTAAATAAATTTAGAAGGGAAGAGCTAGGGTTTATATTCCAAGATTTTAATCTATTAGATACCCTTACGGCTTATGAGAATATTGCTCTTGCCTTAACCATTCAAAACGTTAGTGTTTCCACAATAGACAAAAAAGTGAAGAAGGTAGCAAATGATTTAGACATTGAAAGTGTATTAAAAAAATACCCTTACCAAATGAGTGGAGGACAAAAACAAAGGGTTGCATCCGCAAGGGCCATTATTACTGATCCAAAACTTATACTTGCTGATGAACCAACGGGAGCATTAGACTCAAAATCTGCTAAAATGCTTTTAGAAAGATTTAATTATCTAAACGAAAATTTGAGCGCCACGATTTTAATGGTTACCCATGATGCCTTCACTGCATCTTATGCCAGTCGTGTTATATTCATAAAAGATGGTAAAGTTTTTAACGAAATTAGAAAAGGGGACGATTCAAGAAAAGCATTTTTTGATAAAATTATTGATGTCGTTACCCTTCTAGGTGGGGATTATTCAGATGCTTTGTAAATTATCCTTAAAAAATATTAAAAAAAGTATCAAAGACTATGCCATCTATTTCTTTACTCTTATTCTAGGAGTAGCCATATTTTATGTCTTTAATGCCATTGACTCCCAAACCGTTATGATGGACGTAACCTCATCAACAAGAGAAATCATAACACTAATGACCAATATGTTATCAGGAGTCAGTGTCTTTGTTTCCTTTATTTTAGGTTTCTTAATTATTTATGCTTCTCGGTTTCTAATCAAACGAAGGAACAAAGAATTTGGAATTTACTTAACCCTCGGCATGAGCAAAAGAAAAATAGCGAGTATTTTATTTCTAGAAACTTTATTCATTGGTATGATTTCTTTAGCAGTCGGTCTAGGTCTTGGCATTATTTTGTCACAACTTATGAGTTTGTTGGTTGCCAATATGTTTGAAGCCAACTTAACCAAATTTGCCTTTACGTTTTCGAGTTCTGCTTGTATAAAAACATTGATCTACTTTAGTATCATGTACGTTTTAGTTATGATTTTTAATACATTTAATGTGGGTCGCTGTAAATTAATTGATTTACTTCATGGAAATAAAAAAAGTGAAAAAGTACGCTTAAAAAATCCTATTCTTTGTACCTTTATATTTCTTGTATCCTCTATCGTTTTAGGCTATGCGTACTATCTTGTCACTGGGGGAATTTCTGAACTTACCGATGCGAGCGAAATCTTTAAACCAATTATTATGGGGGCAGTTTCAACATTCTTTCTTTTTTGGTCTTTATCTGGATTACTTCTTCGCATTATCATGAAACTAAAAAAAATTTATTACCATGGATTAAACACGTTTGTCTTACGTCAAATTAGTAGCAAAATAAATACCACTGTAATGTCCATGACCATCATTTGTTTAATGCTTTTCGTAACCATTTGTGTTTTATCCTCTTCACTATCCATTAAAAATTCCATGACAGCCAACTTAAAAACGATGGCACCTACAGATATTCAACTTTATAAATACCAAAACATAACAGAAGAACAAGTGAAAAAAACTTGGAATTTAACGGAAAATATGATAGAAGATGGTAAACTTCCTTTAAAAGATACCCTAACGCATCTAAATTTTAATGCAGAAGAATACTTACAAGATATTGTAGAAATTAGTTTGTATAGTGATACTTATATTACTTTAAAAGATACACTGGGAACCTATTATAACGAACTAAAAAACATCTATCCTATTATGAATTACGATGCTCAAGAAATATTCATAAAACTAAGTGACTACAATAAACTCGCCGAAATTTTAGAAGAAGAAAAATACACTTTAAAAGAAAATGAATACATCGTGCTTGCTGACTATAAGGAACTTGTAGATATCAGAAATGAGGCTTTAAAACGTGATACAAAAATACAAATAGCAAATAAAGAGTATATTCCAAAATACGACGAAGTAAAAAACGGATTTATTTTTATGAATAGTACCCATGCCAATTCGGGTGTATTTATCGTACCAGACGATGCTTTTGCAAATGCGTTAGTAAAAGAAACAATCTTAACTGCTAATTACAAAGGCAAGGAAGAAGAAAAATACAAAATCGAAAATAAAATCATGGAACTAGAAAGTCACCCTTACAATAAACAAACAAGTTTAAGTGCCATCACTAAAATCTCTTTATATGAAGCAAGTATTGGACTAGGGGCTATGGCAACATTTATTGGATTATACTTAGGAATTATTTTCTTGATTTCTAGTGCAGCACTTCTTGCATTAAAAGAACTTTCTGAACAAGCTGACAATAAAATGCGTTTCACCATGCTACGAAAAATAGGAACGGATGAGAAATTACTAAACAAAGCCTTGTTTTATCAAATTGGCATCTTCTTCTTGTTTCCACTTCTAATTGCTGGGATCCATTCTATTTTTGGAATTCAATTCTGTAACTTTATTTTAGCAAGTTTTGGTTCCGACAAACTTCTTCCATCCATAATAATGACTGCGCTATTCTTAATCATCATTTATGGAGGATACTTCTTACTTACTTATTTTGTCAGTAAAAACATGATAAGAGAAAAATAGAATGTGTTAAAATAAAAAAGAGTAGAAAGAGGAATTTTTATGGCCTACATTACTGCAATTCGATCATCCATTTTTATCTTTCCTATTATTGCACTTTTATTTACCATTCCCTTTATGCTTCATGAATACCATAAATATGGTTCCATCAGTCCTTTTAAAACACTAATTGTTTATTCCTTTATTCTGTACATGATAACCATTTATTTTCTAGTCATCTTACCACTTCCTAAAATAGAAGAGGTTGTTGCAAAACCGAATAGTATACGACTTATTCCTTTTGGTTTTATAAGTGACTTAATGAAAGAAAGTTCCTTTGTTTTAAGGGATCCACACACTTATCTAAAAGCATTAACAGAACCTTGTTTTTACACTGTAATTTTCAATGTCTTTATGACCATTCCTTTTGGAATGTATCTGCGTTATTACTTTAAATGCAGTTTGAAAAAAACATTTCTCTATAGTTTTTTACTAAGTTTATTTTTTGAACTCACACAACTTTCTGGTTTATATTTCATCTACCCACATCCTTACAGAGTTTTCGATGTAGACGATTTACTCACGAATACCATCGGAGGACTCCTTGGATTTGGAATCATGGGGATATTAGATAATTATTTACCAACTAGAGAAGAAATCGATAATAAAGCAAGAAGAGTAGGAGAAGAAGTCTCTGGTTTAAGAAGAATTACCATATTCTTTCTAGATTTCTTTTTGTATCTCTTCCTTGCAATGCTTACTAGTTTGTTTATTAAAAAATATACTTTTCTTCTCGTATTTATCCTTTATTTTGGAATAATTCCTCTACTAAAGAAAGACAAAACATTAGGAAGCAGTTTCTTAAATGTAAAAATAGAGTACAAAAATGTTCGGTTTCTGCGCTCTATTCTTAGAAATTTATTTTTATACTTTTATTACTTTTTATTACCTTTTTGGTTAGTAGTAGGAACTTACTTACTTATAAGACACCTAGATGTTACAACCACAATTTCCATTTATTTTTATTTAGCAAGTTTTCTAAGCATTTTACTATTCTACTTCATGAATACCTTAATTTTAATCATCAAAAAACAACATTTCTACGATAAATTATTTAAATGCACCTATAAAAGTACAATTAAGAGAGGAGAGACAGCAAATGAAATTTAAAGAAAATTTACCTATTTTTATTGGCACCATACTACTTATTTTATTCTGTGGTATGACCTATTATTTTTGCTTTGAAGAATACACTCTATATTATGCCAAAATTGAAAACACCAAACTTGAAAAAGTTGAAGGAGATATGCCTTATGAATATACACTCACGGCTTACAAAGAAAACGGAAAAGAAAAACAAATAAAATTTAAAACTTCTAGAGAACTAAAACAAGATGCATTGATTGAACTAAAATACATGGTCGTTCGTGGTGTGGTTAGTTGGAAAGAAGTACAAAAAGAAGAGTTAAACGATACCATCAAAGAAAAAGTAGGGAAAGAATGAAAAAGAAATTTATAATAGGCTTTTGTTGTGCCACCTTTTTATTCATTGGAATAGAAATAGGTTTTTACTTTTTAAATAAACCAAAATATACACTTCGTTTACCAGAAATAGAAACTTTAGAAAGTATAACAATAGAAAATAAAAAAATAGAAGACCAAGCAAAAATGAAAGAAATACTAAATATTTTAAACAAAGAAACAAGAAAGACGAGATTAGAAAGTATTCAAGATGCACCAACAAATGGCAGTGAAAAATTACAAATTAACTTTCATTTTATTGAACAAGGAGCATCTACAATCTTTGTTTATAAAAGAAAGAATGATTTTTATATCGAACAACCTTACAATGGCATTTATAAAATAACAGAAGAAGAGTATGAAAAAATAAAGGAATTTGTATTATGACAGAAATAGAAATAATCTACACTTATGTTTTTGAAAATAAACAACTCTTAAAACGTTATCAAAATTGTATTTGTTTATATTGTGGCAAAACTTTTCCTTTTGAAAAAAATAACAGAGTGGGTACAAGATAGAAATGAAAAAACGGCGATTTGTCCTTTCTGTTATGTGGATGCTGTAGTGCCTAAAAAAGTAGAAAACAAAGTAGATCATTTTGAAGTAACAAAAGAATTGCAAGAGAAAATAAAAAAGATATATTTAGGAGGATAATTCTTCTTTTTTTAGTTTGAAATAAAAATGAAAAAGAATAGAAAAGTTAAAAAATCTATAGTAAAATAAATATAGATTGAAAATAATGGAAGAAAGAATTTATAAATAAAATTAAATTCTAAACAAAGAAAGGGAAAATAATGAAAATAGAAATACCAAAAATAGAGAATTACAAAAGAATAAATGCATTGGCTTGTCAAGTTCATAATTTGCATGTAAATTGGCGACCTGATTTATTTTTACCTACGAAAGAAGCAATTACAAAAGAAAGATTAGAATATCTAATTCAAGAAAAAAATATTTATGTAGCTAGATTAGATAATGAAATTGTTGGATACGTAATATTTAATATAGTAGAAAAAGACAATCCTATTTTACGATATCGAAAGCAACTGCACATAGAAGCCATGTGTGTCGATAGTTCTTATCGTGGAAAGAAAATAGGAACACAACTTTTAGAATTTATAGAACAAGTAGCAAGAAAAGAAAATTGTACCGATATTTCTTTGACAGTTAATGAAGAAAATGACGTGGCTAGAAAAACCTATGAAAAATTTGGCATGAAAGTGAAAAATATCGCTTACTCTAAAGAACTAAAATGAATAGGCAAAATATAAAAAACTTTTGCCAATAAGGGGAGGCAGTAGAAATGAAATGTATACTAATGAATAAAATAATGAAGTATTGGTTGCAGAATACAACAACGTTTCAAAGCTTTTTGATAAAATAGAAATAAGAAATGATATATAATGCAGAAGGATAAAAAAGATTGTAATAATTGAAAACGAAAGGAAAATAAAATGAGAGAATTAAAAATTAAAGGAATTTACAAACATTACAGCGGAGATTTGTATTTAGTAGAAGATATTATTTACAATAGTAAAACGGTAGAAAAAATGGTTGCTTATAGGGCCCTTTATGAAGAAGGAAAACTATGGTGCAGACCTTATGAAGAATTTATGAGTGAAGTAAATAGGAATGGTCAAAAATATAGATTTGAATTACAAGAAATTACTAGTAAAAATGAAAATCATAAATAATAATTATGTCGAGCGATTCTAGAAATAGAATGGCTTTTTTTATGTTAAGTTACAACAAAATAAATGAGGAGAAATTATATTGTGATGAGTGGAGTAGCATCAATTATGCCAGAAGCAAAACTTTTCTATTAATTTATTAGAAAACAAACAAAATAAAGAAAAAATAATAAAAAAATATGATAAAATGAAACTAGAAAAGAAGTGAGTGGTATATGAAAAAAATATTACTAGTATTAATTGCAAGTTTCTTTCTTTTCGGCTGTGGAACAAAAGAAAACAAAGAAATCTCTTATAAAGAAATAATGCAAGAAAAAGAATACATTATCATTGATGTAAGAACAAAAGAAGAATATGAAAGCGGACATGTAAAAGGAGCCATTAACATTCCATACAATGAAATCAACGCAACGACAAACATAGATAAAAATAAAAATATCTTTGTTTATTGCAAAAGTGGTAATCGTAGTAAATCTGCTTACAATACTTTAAAAAATTTAGGATATTCCGTATATGATCTTGGAGCCTATCAAAGTATTGATTTGGAAAAAGAATAGAGTTTTATGAGTAATAAACAAACGGCAAGTTTACTATCTTTCTTAGCATCTATTTGCTTTTTTATAACTTATTTTACGGGAAAAGAAACTATTAATCTTATTCTTGGCTGTTGTTGGCTTTGCATTGCAATAGGAAATTTTGCAAATACCAAAAAGAAGTAAAAAGAGAGGGCTACATTATGGAATATTTATTTGAATTCATAGCAGAATTACTTTTAGAAGGAAGTTTAGAAATTAGTAAAAATAAAAAAATAAGTAAGTGGATTCGTTATCCTTTATTAATAACCATAAGTTTATTTTTTTTAAGTATTTTAGGTTTAATACTATTCTTAGGAATACGTCTTTTTAAAGAAAATAAATACATAAGTATCTTTTTGTTTTTTATAGATACATTTTTATTTATCGGATGCTTCCTAAAAGGAAAAGAGGCTTTTATAAAAAAGAAGTGTAAGCAAAAAGAAAATGGTTGACTTCTTTATTATGAATGCTAAAATAAAACGAAAAAAGAAAGTGAGGGAAAAAATGGCATCTTATATTACTCACACGCAAATGGCTTTAGAAACGTATGAAAAATTAAAACAAGAAAAAATTCTTAAAACCGAAATAAATCAAAAACTAATGACTACATTTGCTCATGGCATTGATTTATCAAACTATAACGAACTCACGCACACTAAAAAAACACAAGCGTTCTTACTACAATTCTTAAAAAAAGTAAAAGAAGAAAAAGAACAAGAGAACGCTTCGATTATGGCTATGTTATATGGGCATATTTGTCACTACTTTTTAGATACGACTATTCATCCTTATGTTTATTATATCGAAAAAGGTACACAACCTGTAAAAGGACAATTTATAAATGGGCATACCTTAGTAGAATGTTATTTAGACTCTTATTTTGTTAAACAACGATTACAAAAATCTGTTTTCCAATTTCCTATTAATGAGTACTTCACTTTAGTACCAATAGAATGTAGACAAGCGCTGAACGAACTTTATTTAGATGTTTATCATTTAAACCATGTAGCAAGAAACTACCAAATAACTTTATTTTTTATTTTACTAGGGCAAAATGCTTTAAAATACTTGCATTTAAACAACCAAAAAATTTGTGAAACAGTAGTGAGCATGGAAAGATATTTAAAAACAAATCATCTAACAAAAGAAGAAATTGCTAACGAAAGTCATAAATCTTGGTATCATCCTGTAACAGGAAAAGAAAACAAGGCGAGTGCTCTAGACTTGTATTTGAATAGTATTGAAAATGCATGTATAGCGATTGAAGAAACCAATAAATATTTATATGGAAAGAAGAGTCTAGAAACTTTAAAAAACTATTTTCCGAATATCTCTTATAATACAGGAATAGATTTAGAAGAAAGCCAAGAAATGAAATATGTTAGAAAACAAAACACATAAAAACTTGCACCAAAGCAAGTCTTTTTTAACCCAAAGCAATATCTAAAATCATCATGACAGAAAAACCAATCAAAGTAAACAAAGCCATCAAATCTTTCTTCTTATTCGTTTGACTTTCAGGTATCAGTTCCTCTACTACCACATAAATCATAGCCCCTGCTGCAAAAGAGAGCAAGAAAGGAAGTAACACGCGCATTTTCATAACCAGTAGAGCTCCCACAATTCCAGCAATTGGTTCAACAACTCCACTCAATTGTCCTAGGAAAAAAGATTGATTACGACTCATTCCTTCCCGACGCAAAGGCATACTAACAGCAGTTCCCTCCGGAAAATTTTGAAGTCCAATCCCAAGAGCAAGTGTCCATGCTGCAGCAAGAGTCGCTCCATCTAAACCATAAATAACAGAACCAAAAGCAACTCCAACAGCCATACCCTCTGGAATGTTATGAAGAGTAATGGAACTGATTAATAGAATGACTCTTTTAAAACTCGTTGCCCCTTCTTTTAAAGGATGTTTTTTCTCATAAATATCATAAATTTTGTCTCCAATAAATAAAAGCAATCCACCAAAAAAGAAACCAATAAAAACAACGAGCCAAGGAATAAATTTTAAACTTTCTGCCATAGAAATAGCGGGAGCAATTAATGAGAAGAAAGACGCAGCAATCATAACTCCAGCAGCAAATCCGAGCATGCCATCCATTAAATTTTTATTGATGTGTTTAAAAAAATAAACAAGGGATGCACCAATCGCTGTAACACTCCAAGTAAAAAGTGTTGCTAGTCCTGCTTGTAAAATAGGATGTAGGGATAATATTTGTTCTAACATAATTTTTTCTCTCCTTACTATATAGACTATTCCTCTATCTCTAGGTGGAGTGGGCGTTCGTATGGTATACTAAAAAAGAAACTTCTAAATACTGAAAAAGGATGTGAAAAAATGCGTTACCAATGGAACCCTTGGCATGGGTGTAAGAAATGTAGTCCTGGATGTAAGAATTGTTATATCTATTATTTAGATAAACTACGAGACAAAGATGCAAGTAAGATAACAAAATCGAAAACTAATTTTTATATGCCTTTAAAAAAAGATAGGAAAGGAGAATACAAAATTCCCTCTGGAATAGAACTTGCCACTTGCTTTACTTCAGACTTTTTCTTAAAAGAAGCCGACGAGTGGAGAGAAGAGGCTTGGAAAATAATAAAAGAGCGATGCGATATCACATTCCTAATTCCCACCAAAAGAATAGAACGCTTTGAAAAGTGTATTCCAAAAGATTGGAAAGAAGGATACGAAAATGTAATCATTGCTCTCACTTGTGAAAATCAAGAAAAAGCGGACGAACGACTCCCTCTATTTTTAAATTGCAAAATTAAACATCGTTATATATTTGCATCTCCACTACTCGAAAATATTGATTTTAGCAACTACTTAAAAACGGGAAAAATAGAACGAATTTCTGTAGGAGGAGAGTCTTATGAAAATGCCCGTCTTTGTGATTTTGCATGGGTAAAAAATATAAAACAAACCTGTGATACTTACCATGTAAAATTTGACTTCCACCAAACTGGCTCCAATTTCAAAAAAGATGGAAAAATTTATAGAATCAAACATCATAAAGAATATGAACAAGCTAACAAAGCAAGGATAATTTTAGAAAATACCATCGACAAAAATTGACTTTCTATCTTATTTATAGTAATATGGACAAGGCGTTTTAAAAGAGGGGAAGTTTTTTTATGAGTAGACAAAACAACCATGTACTTAATGATAGAACAAATATTGTAGTAAAAGCTGTATTAATTTCCTTATATCGTATTGGAAGCATTTATGGTCCTGCTTTAGATAATTTAGCAAGACAATATGTAGAATTAAAAAAAGAGAAAAAAGCAACAAATCAAAAACAGAACAAAATAGAGTATAGTAAAAAACAACAAGAAATCATCATAGAAGCACAAAAAATCATTTCACCTATGGAAAGAATAACGGAAAGCGTTCTAGCAACCAAAAGAAATGAACAAAAAAGAAATATGCAATGTCTAAATAATGCATTCATGGATGTACTAAAAGAAAGTTTAAAAATGGTATTACAAGAAATGCCCAAAATGGAACTTATTTTATGTCAAATCCCAAACCAAACTGAAATCGTTCCTTTTCAAGCAAAAGAACAATGGATTTTAGATATTTTGAAGGCGGGAGAAGAACTACTAAATAAAGAAAATGAAATCAGAATAAAAAGATTTGCTAAAAAAGCAAAAAAAATAGAAAATACACCTAAAAAAGAATTGTTTTCTACAGGCTTCCTTTCTTTATGCATCACTATTGCTCTAAATATATTTTTAAATATGGGTGGGGTAAAAAATTATGCAAAAGAATTAGGAATGGAGATTTCGGATTGTTTAGAGTGGGTCCAAGAAGATGTAGAAGAACTTCTTAAAAACATAGAAAATCTTTTCGTTACCAATGAAGCAAAAGAAGAACTTTCTATAGAACCATACAAAATTCAAGTGGAAGAAATTTTAAACAACCAAACACTATCTCTGGAAAGTAAGATAGATAAAATTCTTCATTTGAATGCAACAGATTATCAAAATACGTTTGATAGCATTATAAAAATACCTTATGTTTCTTATGATTACAAAATAGACAAAATCTTACATTCTCAAATTACCGATTATAGAAATATCTATAAGTATTTAATAGAAAACGAAGATTTACCACAAGATACAACAATAAATGCCATTGTAAATTCGGATATTGCAAACTACCAAACCAATTTTTATTATCTCTTAAAATATTCAGGTTTAAAACAATACGAAAGTATAGAATATATAGTTCATTCTAATCATACTTATGAAGAAAAATTTTCTTTCATTACTAGAGAAGAAAGTTTTACCAAAAAGCAAAAAGTATGGTATGCCATATCGATAAAAGGGGTTTCTTTAAAAACCATTTTTAAAGATTTGGTAAACCAAAAAGATTTGACTTTAGAACAAGTGATAGAAGACATGATAGAAGCAGATAGTATTCCGTTTGCTACTTTATTTGATACATTATTAGAAAGTAAATTAGTTACTACAGAAGAAATAACGAAGGCTTTAATTTCTTATAAAGCAACATTTAATGAAGCAACAATAGAAGAAAAAATAAACTGGTGTTTCAATACGAATTTTCCAGAAGAAACCAAACTAGATACGTTCTATCAACTTTTAAAAACTTATAATTTAACAGAAAAAGAGCAATTCATTTTAGAATACTACGGAATAACAGATTATCATGACTTTATAAATTTATACAAAAAGAAAACAAATAAATTAACGTTGGACGAAAAAAGATTACTTGCCTTAAATGAAAAAGTAAATTTGGAAAAAGAAACCTTTGTTTTGGAATATTTTTTTGACAGCCAAACACAACTTGACGATACCATCGGAGGAGTTGCGGCAGAAGCAAATTGGACCTACGAAGATATGTATTGTGTCTCTAGCACTTTCTTTAATCGTGTAACAGACCCAGAATATAGTAAAAAGGGAACCAATCCTTATCTGCAATTAATAGCTCCAAGACAATTTGCTGTTTATTATTACGGAACATACAAAGATTATGCAAATTCAATGAGTGAAGCACATGCCCAAAAATTTAATATAGCAAGACAAGCATTCCTAGATCGGTTTTACAAACATTATAAAGAAGAACCTATGAAAGTGGGGATAAGAGAAGACCTCGACCATGACTATTTAGAATTTAGAAGCCCTACAGAAGTAAATTTTCATGGAGAACAATTTTCTCCAAAAGGAAATGTGTATGGGCACCATATGCAAAAGGGCAGAATAGTAATCGATGAAAGATTAATAGAAATAAGAGACATGCTAAGTGAAAAAGAAAAAAAGACTTTAGAAAAAGAATTAGTACGATATAAAACATTAGAAAAATGAAAGTGATTTTGAAATTCCTTTACAGGAGTTTCTTTTTCATTTATAATGATAACGTATGTTATATAACAATGGTTATCGAAAGGAGAGAGTATGCCACCTATTAAAAGATTTACAAAAGAAGAAATCATTGATACGACCTTCGAAATTGTCAAAAAAGAAGGATTTCAAGGTGTAAATGCAAGACGAATTGGCAAAACATTGGGTTGTTCTGTCCAACCCATCTTCCATACTTGTAAAAGTATGGAAGAATTAAAAAAAGAAGTATATAAAAAAATACATGATTTATATAAAGAATATATGTTGAAAAATAAGAGTGGAGAAAAGATATACAAACAACAAGGCTTATCCTACATCAAATTTGCGAGTGACTATCCCGAATTTTTTAAAATTTTGTTTATGCAACCTAGTCATTTAGGAGCCAAAGAGTTTATTGTAGCAGATAGTACTTCTGATGAAATTATCAAGGCAGGACAAAAACTAACAGGCTTTTCTTATGAAGAACAAAAAAAATTTCATGTGCGTGTTTGGATATTTACTCATGGACTTGCTTGTTTAGTTGTAAATAACACCATTACATTAAAAGAAAAAGAAATAGAAACTTTGCTAGAGGATAGTGTAAGACAAATGATAATAGGCTACAAAAAAGAAGGAGAAAAAAATGAAAAAAATAATTGAAGTAAAAAATTTAACCAAAGAATACAAAAAAGTAAAAGCTGTAAATGATTTAACATTCGAAGTATTGGAAGGAGAAATTTTAGGCCTTTTAGGACCCAATGGAAGTGGGAAATCAACCACCATCAATTGTTTTTTATCTTTACTTAATTTCCAAAAAGGGAAGATTAAGATATTTGGGTCTGATATGTCACCAGATGCTTATAAAATCAAAAAGAATATCGGTGTTGTATTCCAAGATATTGCTGTTTTCGAAGAACTAAATGTTTATGATAATATTGATTATTTCTGTGGATTATATATAAAAGACAAACAAACAAGGAAAGAATATATAGAAGATGCAATCAAATTAGTGGGGTTAGAAGATTTTAAAAAATTTTATCCGAAACAACTTTCTGGAGGACTCCTCAGAAGACTCAATATTGCCTGTGGAATTGCCCATAAACCAAAACTTATTTTTCTAGACGAACCAACTGTTGCTGTTGATCCCCAAAGTAGAAACAATATTTTAGATGGAATAAAAAAGTTAAGAGAAGACGGAGCCACAATAATCTATACAACCCATTACATGGAAGAAGTAGAAATTCTCTGTGATCGAGTTATTATTTTAGATAAAGGAAACATTTTAGCAAGAGGTACGACCGACGAATTAAAAAAATTAGCCAATATCGAAGAAAAAGTAACCATAGAGATTTCTGATTTACCTAAAAAATACCTAGAGAAAATAAAAGAATTCAAAAATGTAGAAGATATCACCTACAACAACGAATTATTAGTGATTACCTATAAAAAAGGCAAAAACAATTTAGTAGAACTTTTAGATTATTTAAAAGAAGAACACATCAAATACAACAAAATATTCTCCGAACGTCCTACACTAAATGATGTATTTTTAGAACTAACGGGAAAGGAATTAAGAGACGTATGATCCATAATTTTAAATATGCTTTTAAAATTTTATCCAAAAACAAAATGCTGCTGTTTTGGACATTTGCTTTTCCCATCATATTAGGAACGTTTTTCTCCATGGCATTTTCAAACATTGAAACAAATGAAAAACTAAGTATTATCCCCATTGCGATGGTTGATACGGAAACGCTTAAAGAAAACAAAATAGTAGGGGAAGCATTTAAAATCTTAGGAGACGAAACAAATGAAAACCAATTATTTAAAATAGAATACACGAATGAAGAAAAAGCAAAAGATTTATTAGAAAAAGAAGAAATCGACGGGTATATTTTACTAGAAGAAAAAACAAAAGTCATCGTTCGTGCCTCGGGAATTAATGAAACCATTTTAAAATATGTCACAGAAGAAATATTGTCTAACCAAAAACTTGGAGAACAAATTGCAAAAAAGAAAATGGAAGAAATGCCGTTGTCTTCTGTTGGTGAAAACTTCTATCAAAATTTATATGCGGAGATTACCAAAATGTTAGAAAACGGGCAAGAAAATGTAAAAGACATTTCGAGTAGTAATTTAAGTTACACTATGATTGAATACTACACTTTGATTGCTATGACCTGCTTATATGGAGGCATTCTAGGCATGGTTGCTGTAAACCAAAATCTTGCCAATATGTCAAGTGCTGGAAAAAGAATTTCTATTAGTCCTATGAAGAAAGGACACTTACTTTTTACAAGTATTCTGGCTAGTTTCCTAACACAACTCATTGGAGTAGCGCTTCTGTTTTTCTATACCATATTCGTTTTACATGTCGATTATGGAAATAACATCCCTTTAATAATTTTACTCGCTATAGTAGGAAGTTTAGCAGGATTGTCATTAGGAGTCGTCCTTGCTGCTTCTCTAAAAGCAAATGAAAACACCAAAACGGGAATTGTGATTTCTATTACTATGGCCGGTTGTTTCTTAGCAGGCATGATGGGAATAACCATGAAATATATCATTGATAAAAATCTTCCTTTTTTAAATAAAATCAATCCTGCCAATTTAATTACAGATGGTTTCTATTCTTTATATTATTACGATACGTTAGATAGATACCTAGGAAATATAATCGGGCTATTAATATTTTCTTTCATTCTTTTTGGTATAGCTGGTTACCATTTAAGGAGGCAACAATATGATAGTATTTAAAACATTCTTAAAAGTCTTAAACAAATGCAAGGCACCTATTATTATGTATACCATCTTTTTAATTTTCTTTGGTGGCTTTAATATGCAAACGAGCGACAATCAAATCTCTTTTACAGAAAGCAGACCAGATATAGTCCTAGTAAATCAAGACGAAGAAGAAGGAATTACAAAAAATTTTATAGAATATATTAAAGCCAAAAGCAATACAAAAGATATAGAACAAACCGAAGAAGCCATTAACGATGCTATCTTCTATCGCAATGTAAATTATGTCATTTACATACCAAAAAATTTTAATGACGATTTTTTAAATCATAAAAATCCTCAATTAGAAATAAAAAGTACTGGAGATTACATGGCAAGTCTTGCTGAAATGATGATAGAAAGATATTTTAAAGTAGCCAATATTTACAATGATTTAGAAACCGATGAAGAGAAAATCATAAAAGGAATAAACGATGCTTTAGAAGAAAATTTAGAGATAGAAATGACTTCAAAATTAGATACAAAAAACTTAGAAAAAGCAACTCTTTATTATAACTTCATCAATTATTGTTTACTAGCAGGATGCATTTATGTGATTTGCTTAGTCCTATCGAGTTTTAAAAGAGAAACCATTCGAAAAAGAACCATTATCAGTAGTATGAAAGATAGAGAGTTTAACCATAAACTTTTAATTGCCAATAGTGGTTTTGCTTTTGTTCTTTGGTTCGTTTATATTTTATTAAGTTTTATTCTAATTGGAAAAACAATGTTTACTACCCACGGAATATTACTTATGAGTAATGCTTTCATTTTCACAATTTGTACGTTAACACTTGCCTTTTTAATAGGAAATTTAAGTGTAGATAAAAATGCCGTCAATGGAATTGTCAATGTCATTGCTTTAGGTTCAAGTTTCTTATGTGGTGCTTTTGTTCCTATGGAATTTTTACCTGATATTGTCTTAAAAATCGCTCATATCTTACCATCTTATTACTTTATAAAATCAAATGAGTTAGTAAAAAATTTAGAAATCGTTTCTGGAAATACTTTACAACCTATTTTTATGAATATGGGAATATTACTTTTATTTTCTGCTTGTTTTATCCTATTAACCAATGTGATTTCTAGGAAAAAAAGGCATATTGCCTAAAAGAAAAGTTTTCTGTATAATAAAGAAACCAAAGAGGAGAGTGAACAATGGAAGAGATACATTTTAGATACTTTTATGATATGTTTCAAGAAGAATTTAGAATGAAGTATGTGCAAATTATGTTTCTTTATCCAATTTAGATATAAATGTTTATCCTAAACATTCCTTTGAATTTTTAGAAATGATTTTAAAGGAAAGAAAATGGAGTCCATATACAGTAAGTTTTTTACAATCTTTAGATTTTGTTATGCAAGATTATTTTAATGCTTTAAAAAGAGGAGATATTACTTTACGAGCATCTCAAGATCCTGAAATTCAGGGTAAATATCTACAAATTACACTAGACGCTTATAATCAAATGATTGAATGTGAAGCGGTAAATATGGATATGACTGAAAGTACTGAAACTTTATTAAGAGTTTTAAAACTAGAAAAAGAAAACAAAATTGGACCTGTGGAAAATGTAGTACATAGATTTCGAAAAGATGTTTATTAAAAAAATCATTCCAAGTAAGCGAATGATTTTTTAGAATTATATTTCATTTTATAGGGTGCAATTATTCAGATAATTTTGTAATTTCTTCCATAGATAATTTTGTAACTTCTGCAATTTGTTCTAATGTATTGACCCCTAAAGATAACATAGATTTAGCAATTTCTATATAGAAGTTTGTCTAGCACCTTGAGAAATCCCTTGGGAAAGTCCTTCAGCCAAACCATTTTTTCTTGCTAAGTCTATCTCCGTATTGTAGATTTTTCTTT
>CAMUBM010000001.1 GCA_947087145.1 uncultured Mycoplasmatota bacterium | reverse complement strand
GTCTGTTATCATTTCTTCATCATC
Source organism: uncultured Mycoplasmatota bacterium (assembly GCA_947087145.1). Lineage (GTDB taxonomy): Bacteria > Bacillota_I > Bacilli_A > RF39 > UBA660 > MGBC108787. The sequence goes on along the minus strand of CAMUBM010000001.1, from coordinate 29,091 downwards.
AACAACTAAAATTTTTTTCATTTTTAACTCCTTTCAAATTACTCGGTAACAATAAATAAAGACATAGATGAAGAACACTATCTTCAATCGGCAATTCTAACTAATTATTTTTAAATAATGAACATTTTTTATCAGAATAAATACCTTTTTCAATTTTAAATGCTTTTTGTTCTCTAACTGCTTTTTCGATTAGGTAATTTGATTTATAAGTTTTTAGTAATTCTCTATGTGTATATAACATTTTTATTCCCCTTTTTAATTTTAGACAAAATATACGCATCAATCAATAGCAATGTGTATGTTTAGTTTATTTTATATGTAAATAAGGCTATTTCTTTATTTTAGAAATAACCTTTTTAATTTTAAAATATACGAATAGTATTCCTAGACTTAATTTTAACAATGCTATTTTTTTACTACTACCAATTGCTATATTCGCTTTCTTTATTGATATCGTTTTTATATTCATTAATAATTAAACTGGTGGTAGTAAGGAGCATTCCTGCTATAGAAGTTGCGTTTATTAAAGCATGCATTACTACTAAAAAGGGATCCATGACTTTGGTATTTCTACTACTCTCCCAAGTATCACTTGCAACATTGTAAATCGTGTTGTATTCTTCTTTTTCTATTTGTTTTTGTATGATTTCTGGAAAAATGCCTGCATTCTTTAAAATTTGCTCCCATGGTTTTTTTAGAGTGATTTTCCAAATATGGTTTGCATCATTTTTTTGATTTAATATCATAGCTATTTGTAGTAAACTTATTCCTCCTCCTAGTACCATCCCCTCTTTAGAAACAGATAGAGCACATAAAGCATCTTCTAGACGCATTCTTTTTTCTATTCGTTCCGTTTTGGTTGGGGCCCCTAATTTGATTTCTGCCGTTCCTTTTGAAAACATTGCCAATCTATTTGTATAGAACTCTTTTTCTAAATCATTGAAGTTTTCTTTTTCTTTTAATTTCTTTATATGATTTTTTATCCTCTCTGTCGTTTTAAAATCAACTCTTACTTTTTCTTTTGTGATTTCTATATTTTCTATTCTACCGATATCTTTTGCCGTTATGTTGTTTTCTTGTTCTATTATTTTGGCTCCAGTAATTGCTTCTAAATCTTTTAGAATTTCGTACACATGCATACCATATTCTTCTATTTTTAGAAGACAAATATTTATCTCTTCTGTTAAGGAAAGTGAAACAAGTTCACTCACGAGTTGTTCGTCATAATAATTTGCGATGATTGCAATCTCTTTTTTAGTTTTCAAACAATCATTTAAAAGAAAACTAATATTTTCTAAGTCAGTCAGTGGTGTGTTCATAATTAAGATGTAAGCGTCTTTATATATTAGTACTTTTTTATCTTTTAAAAAGTAAGGAGAGACAAGAGAAGTCTCACAAGTATATCCTTTTCGGTAAGAGACAAAGGTTTTGTTTTCTGGTATTTCTTTTATGGTTATGGCTTCTTTTTGTTTTACTTTATTGATTGCTTCATAGGCAAGAGTTCCTAAGGTTTCGTCTCCTGCAGAGATTATGGCAATATTTTTTAAGTCTTTGTTTGTGGCTTTTCTTTTTTGATTTTGCAATTTTTTTAGTATGATTTCTAATACTTCTTCTAGTTCCTTTTTAAGGATAATAGGGCTTATTCCTTTATTCACATATTCTATACTTTGTTCGTAAAGACTTTCTAGTAGAACTAAAGTTGTGGTTGTTCCATCTCCTACTTCTTCATTGGTTTTGATAGAGGCTTCTTTTATAATTTCTAGGATGGCCCCTAATGTTTCATCATCGCTTTCAATGTTTTTAGCAATGGTTACACCATCATTTGTGATAAAAGGAGAAAAAGTAGAATGATCAATCAATACATTGTTTCCTTTGGGTCCTAAAGTTTCCTTTACTGTACCACATAAAGTATGAATGCTTTCAAGTATCTTTTCTTGCAGTTCTTTTCCATTTACTATTTTTTTCATAGTTCTTCACTCACTTCTGTAATATATTTCCAATATTTTTTCGGCATAAAGTTCCTACGACAGCGGTCATTTTTTCTTTCTTTAATGCCTATGGTTTTGTAAAATGTTTTCCATAAGATTTTGATGTTTTTTTCTTCTTTACTTTCTTTTAAATTCTGTAGTTGAAATTCTTCTTCTTTTACAATTACAAATTTCTTTTTATCATATATACTTAGTATTTTTCTTTTGTTGTCTTTTATAATCCAAAATTCACTTTTTAAACGTTTCCTAAAGTGAAGGGAAAGGAAAAAGAGAATGTCATTTGTTGGTTCCATTTCCGCATATAAAATGTTTTTTTCAAGTTCTTTAAATCTTAAAAAACCTTTCATTTTATGGATTTCGTGTCTTACAAAAGCAGAGATACGCAAGACTTCACTTACACATTTTAAATTGCGATGGTACATGATTTTATGACGATATTTTAAAGCATTACGAAAAAAATAATAAAGAATGATTTCTTTGTTTTCTTCTTCTGATAAAAAAACATCGTACATGCTACGTAATACAAAACTTCCAAAAGAAGAGACTATCTGTTCAATGATTATTTCTTGTTTTGGAATGGATAAATGTATGGTATTTTCAAAAAGAGATGGGTTATAGTTTTCGTTTTTTATATTTTCTACTTGTAAGTGATTTTTTAATAAGTAGACTATGGTATTTAAAAGAGAAAGAAAATCACCATCATACATATAAACATTTTTCATTTAAAACAACCTCAATTGTTCTTTGTTGGTGGTAAGAACACTTTTTTCTTCTAAGATTACGTTTTTTTCAATAAAATCTTTGTTAAAAAATTCTTTGTTTGTCACGTATTTTCCATTGCACAAAATAAAATATTTGGCCCGTTTTAAAACCACTCCCATTCGTTTTAAGTCTTCTAAATGAATGGTAAAATGATGGCGAGAAGCGATAATTCTTTTGGCACTTTTGACACCAATCCCAGGTATTTTTAGTAAATCATAGTAAGAACAAGTATTGACTTCTTTTGGGAATTCTTCTAAATGTCTTAGAGCCCAGTCGGCTTTTGGATCTAATAAAATGTTAAAGTTGGGGTTTTGTTGGTCTAATAAATCTGTTACTTTGAAATCATAATAACGAAGTAGCCAGTCGGCTTGGTAAAGCCTATTTTCTCTTACTAAAGGAGGGTGTTCTAGGCTTGGTAGCAAATTGTCTTTGTTTACTGGAACATAAGCAGAATAGAAAACTCGTTTTAATTGGTAGTTATTGTATAGACTAGAACTTTTACTCATAATCTCTAAGTCAGTTTCTTTGGTGGCACCAATAATCATTTGGGTACTTTGTCCTGCTGGAGCATAGTTTCTACTATGTTTTTTTTGCACATATTCCATAATCTCTCTTACATTTTTGCTTTCTTTATTGGGGGCTAAAAGTTTAAGACCATTTTCTGTGGGAAGTTCGATATTGGCACTTAATCTATCTACAAGAAAGCCTAATTCTTTTAATAACTTGGGACTAGACCCTGGTATTGCTTTGGCATGAATGTAGCCATTGAAATGGTATTTATGACGCAATAAGGAAATGGTTTTTATTAAAAGTTCCATAGTGTAATCTGGACTTTTCACAATTCCTGAACTTAAAAATAATCCTTCGATGTAGTTTCTTCGGTAAAAATTTAAGGTAATGGTACAGATTTCCTCAGGAGTAAAGATTGCTCTTTTGACGTTGTTACTTTTGCGATTTAAACAATATTTGCAATCAAAAATACAACAATTGGTCATGAGAATTTTTAGAAGAGAAATGCATCTTCCATCGGAAGCAAAGGAATGACAAATTCCTGAAATTGCTGTGTTACCAATTCCTTTCTCGTTTTTTCTGTTACTTCCACTCGAAGAACAGGAAGCATCGTATTTCGCACTATCTGCTAATATTTTTAATTTTTCTTGTAATTCCATGGATATCACCAGAAATATTGTACTACAAAAATTTTGTATTTTCAAACATTTGTTTGGTTTTGCGGGTGGAAATTTTTAGTAAATATTGAAAAGAATGTATTCCTTTTGGTTAAATTTATATTGATAAACTTGATATTAACTTTAAATATTTTTAATAAAGATTGCTTTATTTTATTTATAATTTTATAATTTTTATAAGGAATAAATTGCAGGTTTATAAAAAGGATAAGGTAGAAGGAGTAATGATTATGAAATCGATGGAATTAGTAGGCCTTAATATGAAATGGCTTCGTTATCAAAAGGGATGGACACAAGAATATTATGCTAACACCATAAAGTTTGATGTATTTGATATTAATTATATTGAAGCTGGTTCTTTTAATCTCACTTGTGAAACGATTGATTTGATTGCATCTTCTTTCGGTGTTGCACCTAGAGATTTATTTAGTGAAAGAACAGCAAAATTAGCTAAGAAATTACCCAAAAGAGTTGAAATGTACGCCAAAATGAAATCTTAATTCTTTATTTTAAAAGATTACTTTTATTTACTAATAATGTGCTGTATAGAAATAAAACATCTTGGTGATTAAAGTCTAAGTATTGTTCTATTTTATCCATAGAGGTGTATCGTAGGTCAATGAGAGTTATTTTTTTGTAATAAGGGAGAAGCAAAGGGGCTAAACTACTTCCAAAAGAATCTCGAAATAAAATGAGTTCTTTTTCAGATAAGGCATTGGGACTATTTATTTCCACATAGGCACTGGGCCCACTTAAGAATACATTGTAGGCGTCCAAACTAGCCAATTCTTCTTGATCGTATACTTTTTTCTTTCCGTATTCTAAATGCCAGACATCCGCTTGTTCTGTCCACGCATTGGTGTAAAAATTTAATTCTTCTGGTTTTGCAAAATACGCACCTTTGGCGTAAGAGGAACCATAAAAATTGTTATTTTTTTGTTGTTCCCAGAATATGTTTTGTAGGGAAAAATTATAGTTTTTGGCTAAAACTTCTACTACTTTTTGGTAAGCTTCTTGCTTTAAATGAATATCGGTATTGTAATAATCTTGTAACTGAAATAAAGGAATTAGATCTATATAAGGAAAGACAATTTCTTTTTCTACTTTCTTTATTAGTTTTTGGAAATCTAATTTTTGGTATTCTTTTTCCTCTAAAAAATAACTTTTATCAGGAAGAAGAGCATAAAAAACACGATTATCCTTGTTTAAATATTTTTCTGCAATAGTGTTTATTTTTTGACTAAATTTTTCAATATTTTTTTCTTGTAAAGGATAGTTTTTTTCAATTAAAACTTTCCCTTTTTTATAAATATTATTATTTTCTTTGTTTCCTAAAATCACTCTATCAAAAAAGGAGTACAAAGAAAGAAATGTATTTCGAAAAGGAAATTGATCGCTCAAATATGCATCTAAATTAGTAAAAGGGTCTTTATTTAAAGTTTCTTTGGTTGTTAGGTATCTGCGTTCTAATAAAGATATTTTTTGGTCTTTGAAAATAATTCCCAAAGCGAAAAAAATAAATAGTATGCCGACGAAAGTAATGGATAAAAATTTTTCTTTCATTATTAAAAGCGAAAGTAAATAAATGGTTGAAAAGAATTACTTACTATTTTAGCAACTGCTAGTAAAAATAGTAGTAAGAGGTATCCTACGGAAAGGATATTCAACCATTTCCTTTCTTTTCCTTTCTGTAATTTTTTTATTGTATTTTTTAAATATGGACTGCATCCTAGAATAGCAAAAAGAAAAAGCATGCCATAATTTTTTAAATAATAAAATGCCATTCCATTGTTTTTAAAGGTTATTGTAAACATTCCTTTTAGAAACACGGCTAATTCATTTATATCTGTAAAATGAAATAGAACAAAACTAATACAGATAAAGAATAGGGTATAAATTCGAGAGAAAAGTCCTTTTTTTAGATATTTTTTTAGAAGGAACTTTTCTATTATTAATAAACAGAAAAAATACATTCCCCAGAGAATAAAATTCCAACTGGCACCATGCCAAAATCCTGTTAAAAACCAAACAATACTTAGATTTCGAATATTTTTTGCTCTTGTGGTACGATTTCCTCCCAAAGGGATATAGACATAATCTTTTAAAAAACTAGTCAATGAAATATGCCACCTTTTCCAAAAATCGGTAATGGATGTGGCAATGAGTGGATAATCAAAGTTCTCTTTGAAATGAAATCCAAACATTTTTCCAAGTCCTATTGCCATGTCTGAATACCCTGAAAAGTCATAATAGATTTGGAATAGAAAACTCAAAGCTACAAACCAATAGGAAAGAAAGGACATGTCTTCTTGTAGTAATTGTGTACTAAAATAATACATACCATCTGCTAAAATGACTTTTTTTCCAAGTCCTATAATTAATCTTGCGATACCTTCACTAAATGTTTTGCTATTTTCTTTTCTATTTTCCAGTTCTTTATTTATATCTTTGTATCGTACAATGGGTCCTGCTATTAATTGTGGAAATAAGGTGATGTATAAGGTATATGTAAAAAAATTTTTTTGACTAGGCACTTCCTTTTTATAGACATCACACAAATAACTTATGTTTTGAAAAGTAAAAAAACTAATGCCTAATGGTAGAACAATATTTAAAAAAGGTGCTTTTTGGTGTAACAGAGAAAAAGCTGTTTCTAAGAAGAAATTGGTGTATTTATAGTAAAAAAGAAGGCAAATATTGATTACAATTCCTGAAATAAACCATATTTTCTTTTGGGATTTTTCAATAGTTCGTCCTAAAAAGTAATTCACAAAACAAATGGTGAGTAATAAAAAGAGAGTGTTTTTTTCACCGAAATAATAAAAGAAAAGACTAAATAGAAGTAAGACAACATTTTTACCTTTTTGAGGAACGAAGAAGTAACAAAAAAGTAAGCAAGGCAAAAAAAAGAAGAGAAAGCTTATGCTTGAAAATATCATACTTTCTCCTAACTTAATTTTTCAAAATTTTCTTTTATTTTAGGAGCTAATTCATTGGACATAATCAGTACAACTAAATCTCCTTTCGATACTACATACGTATTTTCTGCCTCTACACAAATCCATTTGCGAGGGTTTGCTTTTTCTTTGATTTCTTTTACTACTTGTTCACTGTCTTTTGCGTTTTCTAAACGAATTAGTACAACAGAGTGAGGGGTTGCTCCTGTCATGGCTTCACTCGCAATAGCTTCTTTGTATTTTACATCAGCAAATGCATAGTATTCAAAATTTTCACTATTTAATTCTATGTTATCTAGCATCATTGGCTTTTCCTCTTCGCTTATTCCCTCATAAAGTTTTGTCATAATGTCTGGCAAAGTTCCTTCGATATTTTTTTCTCCACAACCTGTTAGAACAAAACAAAAAGCAAACATACACAATACATAAATTATTTTTTTCATTTTTTACTCCTCTCTTTCGTTCATTATATCATATAAATATTATTTTTTAAAACTTTGTTGTTTGTTCTAAGTTATGCATTTTCCCTTTGGGAAAAACAATTTCTACACGTGTGTATTTGTTTTCTATTGAAGTTACTATTAATTTTAATCCTAATTTATCACAGAGTTTTTTTGCTAAATACAAACCCATTCCTGTTGCTTGTTTATTTTTTCTATTGTCTCCTGTAAATGATGGTTCAAAAATTCTAATAATATCTTTTTTAGCAATACCACAACCATTATCTTCTATTTGTAATATACATTTGTTTTCTTGTTCTTTGGCTTCTATTTTGATCTTCTTATTGGTTTTATTTTGGTATTTTATTGCATTTTGAAGGATTTGAGATAGAATAAAAGACAACCATTTTTCGTCGGTGTACACATTTTGGCTTGTATTTCTTACTTCTAAAGTGATTTTTTGTTTTAATACATAGTCTTTGTATTCTAGTAAAACGGCATGCACTACTTCTTCTAAGTCTAATTTTTTTACAAAATAATCTTTTTCCGTCGTTTTCATTCTGGCGTAGTAAAGCATTTGTTCTACTAAGTTGTCTATTTTTTTTATTTCTTCTTGTAAAAGCTTTTCTTTTTTCTTTTCTGTTTCTAAAGATAGTACAGCGATGGGTGTTTTCATTTCATGTGCAAAGCTTTCAATATATTCTTCGTATTCTTTTTGCTCTTTTTCTAAGTGGGTAATCTTATCATTCATGGCTTTACAAGCTTTTTTTAATGCATTGTAATAGCCTTGGTTTTCTAAATTTTTTGGGCGTTCTAATACTTCTGCTATCAGATATTTTTCTTCTAAAGACAAAAGTTGCTGTTTTATGCGATTTTCTTTTTGCTTTATTTGATAAAAATAGATACCTAAATAAAGGAAAGTAAAAGTGATAAAAATGATAATAAAAGTAAAGATGTAAAGTTTAGGAATTCCAAATACGTTTAAAAAAATACCAATTGTAAAAATAAAAGTTATTTGAAAAAGAAGAAAAACTATTTTCTCTTCTAGCATTTGTAAAAATTTCATAAAGTATAACCTTTTTTTCTTTCTGTTTTAATCAGTTCTTCTATTCCTATCTCTTTTGCTTTTTTTCTTAAGCGACCTAAATTTACGGTAAGAATGTTTTCGTCTAGGTAGTATTTATCATTCCATAAATATTCTAATAATTCTTCTTTGGTAATAATGCGTTTTTCATTGGTAAAAAAGTAGTACAAAATGCGAAATTCGTTTCGCGTAAGTTCGATTTCTTTTTTCTTGTATTTTAAGATAGATAAGTGTAAATCTAAGGTATATTCTTCTTTAGTGATTTCTTTGTAATCCAAAGGATTTTTCTTTGTTGCTCTTTTTATTTTTTCTAAAAGAATTCCTTTAGAGAATGGTTTTGTGATGTAGTCAATCCCTCCGACTTGAATGCTTTTTAATTCACTTTTGCTTCTGGAGTCACTGGTTAAAAAAATGACAGGAATGTTTTTTATTTTCTTTATTTTTTTACATAAAGAAAACCCATCTTCTAAGGGTAAATGAATGTCTAGTAAAACGAGTTGAAGATTTTCTTTTTCTACTACTTGTAATGTGTCTTCGCCATTTTGGGTAGCAAGAGTTTGGTAGCCATTTTTGTTTAATAATTCTTGGATATTTTCTCGAATTGTTTTTTCGTCTTCAATAATTAGGATGGTCAAAAAAATCACCTTTCTTTCTTTTATTATAGCACGTTTAGAAAAATTGAACTTATTCACTTTTATTTTTCTTAAAACCAATGTATGTAGCTAGAAAATAAATACCATAAATTAGTAGAAATAAGAATATAGAGTTTCCTAAGGAATAAAGATAGGTATGTTCTTCACTTGATATGTTAAAAAAAAGTCTATTTAAGGAGAATGTGGTTATCACTGCAATGAGTAAGGGATAGACAATGGGGAATATAAAGTTCATAGTAACTTGTTTTAATATGGTTTTGTCGATTTCTTTTTCTCTTACTCCTAGTTTCTTTAAGATGTCATATCGATATTTGTATTTCGTAGCATCTGATAAGGTTTGGATAGAGAGGATGGTTCCTACCACAGCGATGAATACTAGAGCTAAATAAGTTAAGGAAAAAGAAAATATTGTTATGGCAGAACGATTTTGGGCTAAAACTTCTGCTCTTATAATCATTGTGTCTATAGCAATGGTGTAGTCTTCTCCATTTATGCTACTCGTTATTTCTAAATTTCCTACTTTATTTTTTAATTCTTCTACCACGGAAGTCGTGATTTCTTTTTCTGTGTTGATAGCATTTATTGCATTTTCAATCAACATATTATTCACATATTCGTCGGGGACAACAAGGAGATAATAACTGGAGTTCCAAGAACTTACATAGTTTTTATCGGTCATTTCTTTACAATGCAGTGTTTTTCCATTTATTTCTACATTTAAATCTTCTTTTTTCAATTGTTCAAACCAATTTCTTAATTCTTTATAATAATGTAAAAAGTATTCGTTTTCATTTAAAGTAATTTCACTCCTATTTAGCATTTTTTGTAGTTTATTGTAGTCACTTAGTTTTATGAATAAGTCATTTTGAAAGGTTAGTTTTCCATTTACACTAGATAGTTTTTTTGCTATTACTGCATCGTCGATATTTACTGATTTAACATAGATGTTGTAGATTAGTTCTTCTTTTATTCCTACCCTTTTTTCAATGTACTCATGACTTTCTTGGTATTTTTTTTGGTAATCTTTATTTTGTATATTGGGATGTAAGGCACCTGTTTCGGAATAAATTTTATTCATTACAATATCATAAGGAATTCGCGTATTCACTTGGTTTTCAAAAGCATCTTTAAAAGACGCGGAAACGTTTAGACATAAGAGTGTCAGTGTGGATAACAAAGCAAGTGTTCCTAATGTAATTCCCATTGTACCTACTTTGGCAGAAAAATTCCTAGTGATAAATAAGTTGTCTTTTTTGTATTTTATTTTTTCGTGTTTTAAACAATAGTTTAATAGAAATTCTCCTATCGATAGGGTTAGGCCATAAATACTTATCCCCAGTAAAAGAATAGAGAGAAAGAAAGGAATCATCATAGTAGGTTCTTCCACTATTTTAAAGGCATAATCAAATAGTAAAAGTCCTAACCCTCCTAAAGAACTTGCTAGTATAAAAGTCCAACTTCTGGTTTTTTTAGACATTTTTTGTTCATTTTGTTTTTCGAGGTAAAGTAAATCATAAATATTCATTTTTTTTATTCTTCTTTTGCTTCTTAATAAGACAAATATATAAATGAAAAGAAAATAAGTAAGAGAGACAAGTATAGGAGTAATATGTATGGAAAGGGCAATTTGATAAGGCATTTCAAAAATGTTCATAATGATAGCAGAAAGTAAAATGGAAAACAATGTTCCGATAAAAAAAGAAAGTACGACGGCGATACTGCCTAGAAAAATATTTTCTAATAAAAAAAGTTTATTGATTTCTTTCTTTTTAATTCCTAAGAGCATGTAAGTACCAAATTCTTTGCTTCTTTTTTCAAACATAAAATGCATGGTGTAATTGATTAACCATCCCACTACAAATATGACAATCATACTTACAAAAAGAATAGCATATTTAAAATTTTCCATATGTTCGGATAGTTCTGTTAAGTCGCGCGAAAAAGCAATTAAATTGAATGAAAAGATAAGAGAAAAAGAAAGAGTAATGGTTACCATATAAATTAAATAATCTTTAAGACTTCTTTTTACATTTCTAAGGGAAAGCTTACTTAACATCGTTTAGATCTCCTCCCATAAGAGTTAGAACGTCTAATATTTCTTCAAAAAATTCTTTTCTTGGGCTGTCTCCTTTTTGGATTTCATTGAATATTTTTCCGTCTTTTAAAAATAGTACTCTTTTACAGAAACTCGCAGAGAAAGCATCATGGGTGACCATTAATATGGTAGCATTTAAATTTTCATTCATTTCCCACATTGTTTCTAAAAGCAGTCTTGCTGATCTAGAGTCTAGTGCACCTGTTGGTTCGTCGGCAAGTATGAGTTTTGGATGATTGATTAGGGCTCTTGCACAGGCACAACGTTGTTTTTGTCCACCAGAGACTTCATATGGAAACTTTTTTAGAATGTTTGCAATGTCTAATCTTCCTGCGATGTCTTTTACAGCATTGTTTACGAATTTTGGATCTGTTTTGTTGATAATTAAAGAAAGAGCAATGTTTTCTTCTATGGTTAAAGTATCCAAAAGATTAAAGTCTTGAAAGATAAAGCCTAGTTTTTCTCGCCGGAAGTCTGAAAGTTCGTCGTTTTCTAATTCTGTGATATCTTGCCCATCTATATAAATGTGGCCACTTGTTACTGTATCAATTGTGGATAAGCAGTTTAAAAGAGTAGTTTTCCCTGAACCTGATGCACCCATAATGGCAACAAATTCTTGATTTTGTACTTCTAAACTAATGCCATTGATGGCTTTGGTGATAATACTACTCTTTTTTCCATAATATTTTTTTAAATCTTCTATTTTTAAAATCTCCACTATAATTCCTTCTTTCTAGTAAATTATAGCATTTTCTTTTTCTTTCCAATATTACAGTTTTGTTATTTTTTTTAAGCGAGGCTTGTATTCAAACACATAATCATGTAATTTCAATAACGCCTTACAGTTTTTGTAAACCGCTATACCGAACATCGAGTAAAACCTATGGTGTTTGGATATCGCACTTTTTATATTAACTTTAGTATTACTAAAACAAAACATACCCATGTAATATTAGAATCTTTTTTCATATACAACACTCGCTTTCTTACCTTTCGATTTACTAAAACCTCTAAGTAAAAATTGAAATGAAGCAAACGCTACTTTTCTGGATAACTCGAGTCGTTATTATAATTTAAAAATACGAAAGTACAAGGTTTTCAACAAAAGAAGATAAAAAAATAGTTCAGTTTATTTATGCTGTACTATTTTTTATTTTTAAATACCCATTCTCTTTGAATAATAAAATTTGCTATAAATATTAGTATGTCTACTCCTATTTTTAAAGTTGTCGAATTTAAATTGGTTGCTTTAAATATTTCAGAGACTAAAAATGCTGAAATAAACATTTGAATAACAACTAAAGTAAAGTATTTGATTATAGAATTTTTTCCTTTGTTTTTAAATACTACTTTGGCATTGATGGTAAAATTGTATGTTGAAGAAAATATTCTTGCGAGTATAGTTGCAATCACAATAGTCGTTAGTATTCCTAGGTTGATATTTGGTAAGATATGCATAAATAGTGAAAATAACAAAATATCAACAAAAAAGGAACTGACTGCTGCTAAAACATATTTTAAAAATAATTTGTATATGAGAAAAGCATCTCTAAAGGGATGGAAATGACTAAGTTCATTGTTGTTTATGTAAATAGTATCTATGGGAACTTCAGCAATTTCTATCTCTTGTTCTTTGCAAGCAATGAGCATATTGGTTTCGTATTCGTATCTTTCTCCTGCAATGGTTAGAAATTCTTTCATGGCATCTACGCCAAAGGCACGAAGACCTGATTGGGTATCAGTGATTTTTATGCCAATAAATGCTGTAAACATATTTCTAGTAATTTTATTTCCATATCTACTTTTAAAAGGAACATTTTCTGCATCAAAGTTTCGCGTTCCAATGACTAATTTTTTGGGGTTTTCTTTTAGTTTTTCAATACATTTTGTAATGTCACTCACCGTATGTTGTCCATCGCAATCTGCGGTAATGGTCCCTAGTAAATGAGAGTAAGTATTTAAGCAATAATTGAATGCAGTTTTGATAGCTCTTCCTTTTCCCATGTTCACATGGTGTCTTAAGACAGGAATATTCATTTCTTCAAATTTTTTAAAAAAGGGTTCGTATTCTTTTCCACTTCCATCGTCGACGATAACGATATTTTTAAAGTTTCTTTTCAATTCTTCCATAAAGTCATTCATTATTTTTTCGTGTGGTTTATAAGCAGGAATTATGACTGCAATTTCATTCATTTTGATTTTCTCCTTCTGTCATGGCTTCCATGTTTACAAGTTTCCATTCACCATTTATACGAACAAAATACATTCTATCGTGCATAGTATCGTCTAGTTTTTTGTTTCCTTTTATTATCATATGTTTTATTAAATATACTTCACAAGAAAAAGCATTTTCATTATAGATTTCAAAGTTTTCTACTAATTCATTTGTAAATGGTGGATTAGATAATGTGTGCGAACTTGTAAAAGTAATATCTACTCCTGTTGCCCAACTATAAGCATATTTGGATAAATACGATCCTTCAATTAAATAGTTGCTAATTGTGTTGTAACCATGTTTTGGACCTGTTAAGTCTTTTGATAAGAATAAACTCCAATCTTTCGCCATTTTTAAAATTTCGGGCATGTTTTCTATTTTTTCTTTTGCTTCTTCTAATGTAGCAATTTTTTGGAAATTGAGTTCTTTGGTAATTTTTCCATCTTCCTTTTTGTATTCAATATTGTTGCCAGATTTATCTGTTATTTCTATCGTTGGTTCTTCTAGTAATCCTTTTATTTCATAGGTTACAAGTGTTGGTATTTCTACATACTTAGAGATTTCTAATAAACCTTCGTTTTCGGTTTCCTCTTTTCTATCTTCTGTTGTTAGTTCTTTTTCATTTATTTTTATTTGATAAGTACTTGGTACTTCGAAAGTGTAGTCATATAAGCCTTCTTCCATAATGCTACTCACATTTTCTGTCTCCCAAACGGAGAATGTGAGTAGTCCTAAACGATGTAATTTTTTCTTTTCTTTTAAAGTAATTTCTAGCACTGGTTTCTTTTTATAAAGAACATGAAAGGTGGGATGGTCCTCTTTGGTGTTTTCTTGTTGTTGATAAGTAATGTTCTCGGTGTCTTTTAGAATTTTCTTTAGTATTTCTTCGTTATTTATGTTTTCTTTTTCCCATTGGCTTTTTTTTATTGTTGATAAGTTGTTTATTTCTGTTGTTTTTAAGTCTTCTATGGTATTCTTTAAGTAATTTTCTGTTTGGTTGTTTTCGTATTTTACTAAACTATTTCCTACATAGATTAAGAAGATAATCATTAATAAACTCAAGCAAACTGCGTAAAGAATTAAAAATTTTTGAAATGGAGTTTTTTGTTTCTTTTCTTTCATAATACTCTCCTTGCTATCTTTTTTCTACTATAAATCCAGTAGGCAATTTCCAGGAAGAATTGGCATAGTAAAACGTTACAGATGACATTTCGTATTTGTCGTTATAGTACATACTGGAAGAACTTCCACCATCTAGATTAGCAGCATTTACGGCACCGAATTGTTTCATAATTTTAATTAAGTCTTTTGCTGTTGCACCAAGGTGTCCATTTGCTCCTCTTCCATCGGTGACTAAAAGTAAAACCGTTCCATCAGCACGCTGACCAATCGCTGTTCTTGGGTTTGCTCCACTTCCAGATCCACCAGTTTCTCTTTCTTCTCCATTGATAATGAGTTTTACAAAATGGTTATTGGCATCACTATTTTCTTCTTGGAAAGCAACGGCATCTCTTATTTTTTCATCAGAAACGAGTTGTTCTACTTCTTTGGCAGTTTTTCCTTCTAGACTCAATATTCGTAAGACGTTTTCTTCGTCAAAACCAATTAGGTGTAACCCAGGATAACCATTTGGTTTGTTAAACTCTATTTTTCCATCTTTTACAACAATTCCTAAAGGTCTTCCGCCTTTATTTCCAGTAGACTCGTATAGGCCGCCGTTAACTCCAGCAATCGCATTGTTGTCGTGCACTAGTTTTTCTAGTTCTACTCCATATTCCCCCCAAGGATAGGTGGTTGCTAGTTTTACTCTTGCAGGGTCATTTATGATAAGCATTTTAGCAAAAAACGTATTTCCAGAAATTTCTTCTATTTTGATGCCATTTTTATCAAAAGAATTATTTTCTTGTTCTGTATGAATTAGGTCAGTATCTACTTCGGTGGTCATATTTGCCATAGAATTTTTGTTTACAAGTGCTTGTAGTTCATCTTTTGGAATAAATAAGTTGGCTAAGAATTTTAATTGTCCCGTTTCTAGCATCGTGGTAGCAAATAGTTCTTTGGCACTCCCAGAGATATTACTACAAATGAGTTTGATGGTTAATACAAGGGTTAAAAAAATAAATAAAATGGTTATTCCTAAACTAACAAAAATTTTTCCTAATAGGTTCATTGTTTTTTTCATATACTACTACTTCCTTTTTGTTACGTGGTGGTAACTTTTTTCTTTTCTATTTTTTTGGCTATTTTATAGACAGCAAGAGAAATACAACTTCCAAGAATTGCCCCTCCTAAAATGTCAGTGGGAAAATGAACGAATAGATACATTCTTGAGAAGGCAATTCCTAAGGCAACAAGGATAGAGATACTTCCCCACTTTTTATTGTGTAAAAAAATCATAATGGCTGCTTCAAAGGAGGCAAGTGTATGGCCGGAGGGAAAGGAATAATCAGTTGGATTTGGAATTAATAATGGAATAGTTGTATCTATCCAGCAGGGTCTTTGTCTTGCTACAAAATGTTTTAAAAGTCCGTTTCCTAAAATAAGACCGCAGATCAAAGAAACTCCCATTAGGATGCCACATTTTCTGGTCTTTTTAAAGAAGAGCAATATCACTGCAATAGCAATCCAAAGTATTCCAGCATCTCCTAAATTGGTTAAAAATATCATGATTTTATCTAATACGGGGTGATGTAATTTGTCTATCCAATAGAGAATATTAAAGTCCATTTTTGTACCTCCACTTTGATTTCTTTTCTTTATTATATATCTTTTCTAAAACTACTACAATCTTATTTTTCCTGTCTTTGCCTCTTTTTCTTTATAAACAAATCAATTTACAACCTTCTATCTACATGCTATAATCTTTTCATAAAAAATCATAAGTAGTAGAGGTGTAGCAGTTATGAAGCAAAAGAAAAATGGTAGAAAAATAGTTTATATTCTACTTTATGTTCTTATTTTTTTATTATTAATAGGAACGTCTTTGTATTTTTTTGATAAGAAAAAAGAAAGTAATATTCCAAATGATACAATAGTAGAAGAAAAAGAGCCTGATGTAGAGGAACCAAAACGAGAAGAGTATAACTTACGGCTTGGAATGATTGGAGATGCTTTGTATCATACAGGATGTTATAAGGATGGTTTACAAAGTGATGGAACGTACAATTTTGATAAGCAGTTAGCAGACATTACCCCCATTGTTCGTGGGTATGATTTAGCGTATTACAACCAAGAAACGATTTTGGGTGGTGTAGAACTTGAACTTTCTTCGTATCCAAATTTTAATTCTCCGCAAGAAGTAGGAGATGCATTCGTTAAAGCCGGTTTTAATTTGGTGAGTCTTGCTAATAATCACACATTGGATAAAGGACAGAAAGCGATTTTAAATTCTGCCCAATATTGGAGAAAACAAACCAATGTAATGACTGCGGGAAGTTATGATTCTTTTGAAGATAAGGCAAGAAGTCATATTGGTGAAAAGAACGGAATTACGTATGCTTTCTTGGCTTACACATATGGAACGAATGGCATTCCTGTTCCTAAGGGAAAAGAGTATCTGGTAAATTTATTTGATTATGAAAAAGCGAGGGCGGATATTGAAGCGGTTCGAGATCAAGTGGATGTTGTTTTAGTTTCTATGCACTGGGGAGTTGAGTATACCCATGTTCCAACACAAGAGCAAAGAAAGCAAGCACAATTTCTTTCTGATTTGGGAGTGGATGTCATTATTGGATCTCACCCTCATGTCATTCAACCGATTGAACATATTGGTAAGACTGTTGTGATTTATTCTTTAGGAAATTTTATTTCTGGACAAGACGATCTAATGAAACGAATTGGAATGATTGCTTCTGTTGATATTCATAAAGTTGTTGAGGATGGAGTAACTACTATAAGTGTTGATAATGTAAAAGGGGATCTCGTATATACAGAAAGAACAGCAGGTTTCCGAAATTTTAGAATTCTTCCTTTTTATAAAATGGATAATAGTATTTTGCCTAACTACATCAATGTAAAAACGAAGTATGAATCCATCATTAATAAAACAAATGATCCTAACATACAAGTGGGTACATTATCTTCTGATGACGAAGTAAACATTTAAAAAACAGCCTAGGCTGTTTTTTATTTGGTATCGTTTTTTAAACAAAACGGTTTATAGTTTTTGCATTCTAAACTATCTTGAAATAATATCAAAAATTTTTTCTCTTGTTTGATTAACTCTTCTTTTTCTTGTTTCGTTAATTTTTTGATACGATATTCTAATTTAGAAGCAAGTACACGATTTTCACAAGTCCATACTTTTTCAATTTTTACTGGTGTATGTCTTTTTGTGTATTTTGCACATTCTTTTGTTTTTAGAAAATGCTCTTGCATTCTTCTTTCCAAATGATTGGTTATTCCTGTATAAATTGAATTGTCTTCACATCGAAGCATATAAATATAGTACATTTCTATTCTCCAAGGTATTTTTTTAATTCTTTTTCAAATTCTTGTCTTGTTAATTTACTTAAGTATTTATCAAAAGCAAGAGGAGAATTTGTAATTTCTTTTTCCATCCAAGGTTCTTTTTTAAAGTTTTTTAATTCTTCTTCGTTTGGAAAGTTTACTTCTATTCTATTTAAGCCTTTGTATTCTTCTAAATAGACTTTTATAGAAATACGATTATCTTTTTCATATAAATAACTATCTCGAACGATTTTTTTATAGGCTGTTTTTTTAAGTTCATTAAATCCCTTTAGTGAAATTTCTTCTTTTTTGATTACTATATTTTTTTCATTTAAAGTTTCACTCTCACATTTGTTGCCTTTTTTTTGAATACGCAAATAATCATTTATGTAATATCTTTCGTAACGTAACGGAATACTTAGTTCTAAATTTTCTATGTTTTTTATAATGTAACGTTTTGTTAATCGCTCATTCATTTTTATCTTTTTCTACTTTCTGCCAAATTCTTTCTATATTTTTATTTTCTTTTTCTATAATGACATCGTATAAATTAATTTTTAAACAATTGCAAATCGAAGTCAAAACAATAAACACATCTGCTATTTCACTTTCTATTGAGTCATAGTTTTTTAATTTTTTATTGTCTACTGGATATTTTTCTTTTCTTACTGCTTTTGCTAGTTCTCCCACTTCTTCAGTAAGAAGCAGTAACTCTTCTTCAATAGGATTGTTTGCAAATCCTCTGATTTCAATTACTTTTCCAATGTATTTTTGTATCGCATATAAACTATCTGTGGTTTTTATTTGTTTTAATAATTCTTTTTGGTCCATTTTTATCACCCACAATCATTATAGCATACTTTTGTTCTCTTCACAATTTATTTTATTTTGTTTATAATAGCCGCTATGGTGATTTTATGCAAAAATACAAAGTACTTGCGTTTGACATAGATGATACATTGGTTGATGATGTAGCAGCAATAAAATATGCTATTTCTCAGGTTTATGAACATTTACATATTATTTCTACGGAAGAAAATATGCTACAATATGTTCATTTTGATGAGTATTTTTGGAAACGTTTTCAAGAAAATAAAATTGTTGTTCCTAAAGAACTTCCTACCGATTGGGCAACCTATCTCCGTGCTCTTCGTTTTGTAGAGTTTTTTAAGGATAAATCTGTTTCTCTTGAAGAGGGTATTTTATTAAACGATATTTACATGAGTCATTTAGGAGATTGTATCCAACCGCTTCCAAATGTTCGTGAAACATTGGAATTTTTACAAAAATATTATAAATTAGTGCTTATTACAAATGGTGTAAAAAATTTGATTACAAAGAAATTAGAAGTCATAAAAGTTGATTCTCTTTTTTCCGGAATAGTTTGTTCAGAAGATATTGGAAAAAATAAACCTCACCCTTTGTTTTATAAAGCATTATTTGAACTTTGTAAATGTGAGCCAAGAGAAATTTTAGCAATAGGAGATTCCCTTTCTAGTGATATTTTAGGTGGTATGCAAAATGGAATGGATACTATTTGGTTTAATCATCGTGATAAACCCTTACTTCCTGGTTATACTCCAACCTATGAAATCAAACGTATGTTAGAACTAAAAAAATTGGTTGCTTAGACCATTTTTATTTTTTTAACTTTCCATATTTTTTATATGTATTTTGTTCTCGTAATAATAAATCTTTCCTTAATAAGACGTTGTTCTTGTTCGATGATAGGGATAGTTACTTTTTGATTTGTCTTGTCCTAATACCCACAAGGTATCATTAATATCTATCGCATTTGTTTTATTACGTCGTCCTTCTTTTATTTTTTTGATGGCTACAATCATACTTGCTCGTATTTCTACTTCATAGATGGAGTTTTCTTCTATCTCTTGTAAATTATCTACTAAACGAGACAGTTCTTCGTCATATTCTACAATATGTAAATTTCTTAAACTTTGAGGTATCTTATAGTCTGCACAACCTACTAAATGAGAACAATCTACTCTAATATTTTCTTTTAATGCTCTTATATGCAAAATATCTGAGGTGACTAATTGGGCTAATTTATAAAAGAATATCGTTTTTCCATTGTAGGTTCTTTCGTCTTCAAAAGTCGGGAAGTTATCTACAATAAAATTGAAAAGATCTGTATCTTTTGTCATTTTTTTTGTATAGACATAGAAGTTGCTATTCATTTTTTTGTTTATGATTTCACTTACTTCCCTCGCAATTTGAAAGCGTTTTTGAAGCAAAGGGATTTCTACATTTCCTTTTAAAACATTTTTAAATTCTTCTTCTGTTATTTTAGTAAAGTCTAAATGGTGGTATTGTTTATATAAATTCCGTAAAGCGTAGATAAGAGCAAATGACCCATCTATCTTTTCGTTTTCTATTGTAGTTAGGGTCCATTTAGGTTTTCCCCAGAAAGAAAAGACAATAGAGTCAAAAATAATTAGAAAATTGACAATCTCTTCTATTTCTAAATCTAGTAGACCAAAAGGATTACTACTTAGCCAGTGGCTTTGTTCTTCTTCGTTCCAATTTTTTATTATATCATTTATTGCTTCTTCGTTTATGGTGACGTGTTTAGCATTTTGCATTACATATTCACAGGTATTTTCGATTTCTTCTAATTTATTCATTCTTCTAACTCCTTAAAACCATTTCTACTCCAAAGCCAAAGAGGGGTGTGAATGTCAATGGGTTTGTATTTTGTTCCTTTTAAGAGTTCATTCCACCGATTTATAACAATTTCTTGGACATTGGATGAGGTCAATTCTTTTTCTGTAATCAATCCTAAACGATGGGTTGCTTTTACGACATGTGTATCAGGTGCAACTGTTAGGTTTTCTATATTTTTATATTCTTGCTTTGTATACTGCCATATCACGTACAACCAGTAATTGCAAATCTTAGTTCCAGAAAGGTAAGGAAATCTTTTCTTCTTTTCTTTTTGAATAAAGTTTCTGATTTTATCTACATCGTTTTCTAGTTCTATAAACAATTTTCTTATATCTCCATCAAATAAATCTTCTATCGTCTGGCATAATGTTATCCAAATTTCGGTTTGTTTGTTTTTTTGGAGGGCTACTTTGTATTTGGTTAAAGCCATTTGTACTTCTTCTAATGGTCTTTTTAAAACTTCTTGGGGGTCAAAAACAAAATGAGTTTCTTTGTCTTGATAGGTTTTATTCGCATTTTCCCAAAGCGTATAAGAGTTTCTTTGATAATTTAGGGCCATTGGCAAAGTAAAATACAGATAGTTTTCTTTAGAAGTTTTTTCTAACCGTGGATTTTCATCTTCAGGCATAATTTCTCCACCTAATTTTCTCTCATGATACATGTTGTATAAACAATCGACTTTTTTTAAAATTTCTTCTTTTTTCATGGCTAATCCTATTTCTATTTTAACTCAATCCAAGTTTGCATTCCTTTTTTCTTGATAGAAAATGGTTTCACTTTTTTTATTTGGTCAATTACTATTAATGTTGCATAATTGCTATCTTTTTTAATTGTCCAGAATGAGTTATCTACACACAATTCCTTCCCATATTTTTCTTTTATTTCTTCTATCGGAGTGTTTCGTAAATCAAAAAATAATACTTCTTTTATGGTGAAATAGGCAACAATATCTCCTCCAGACTTTTTTACGAAAACAATATCGTCTTTTGTTATTTTTTCGAAAGGAGCTATTTTGTTTTTACTAAATCTCGACTCGATAGTTTTCTTTTTTTCTAACATATAGTTTAAATAGGGTTCTGTAAAAATTCCTAGATGCCAGGTTTTGCTTTTTAATTGTTCCCATTCTTGTTTATCTAATTGTTTTTCTATTGTATTAATTATTTCTTCAACCATTGGTAATACCTCAAATTTTTTTCATTATCTCTATATTTCTATTAAAGTAACCGTTTTTATAATAAAAATTTTGGGCTTTTTCATTGTAAGCGAAAACATCAATTAAAACACCTTTACAACCAACTTCTTTAAAATAACTTTCCATTTTATTTAATAATTGTTCTCCTATTCCTTTGGAACGGCATTTATTTGATACTATTAATTCTGTCACTCGACCTCTTTTTGGAGCAGAAAAATCATAAGTATTTTCATTTTCATTGTTAATCAAACCAATAATAAGTCCAACAATTGCATCCGTTTCTTTGGCTAAAAATATTTTTCCTTCGTATTTTTTTACCGCGTTCATTGTTTTTTCAAAGTATTTTTCTCTATAGTCAGGTGTTAAAATATTATATTTTTCTTTGTCTAACTTCACAATATGTTCTTGTAATTCGACAAGTAAATTTTTAACATCTTCATTATACTGATTAGAATAATCTATTATTTCCATTGTTACCACCTACTTTAATTATACTATAATTCTGATATAACTATTGCTATTTTTGTGGGAATTTTCATTAAAATATATTATTCATATTTTTTCTTTTATTATACACTTTTATTTTTTTCTATGGTATATTTTATTTAAGGTGATGTGTATGGAAAAATCTGTTTATAATAATGGTTTTTTTGAATTTTTGGAGACAGAGGAAGATTTTGTTATCGAGGGAGTTACCAAACATATCAAAAGGAACATGGTACGAAGACCTCCAGGAATACGTGCTTTATTGGTTGATAAGAAAAAGGGAAAGATTTTACTTTCTCGAGAATTTCGTTATGAACTGAATGATTGGGATTATCGGCTTCCTGGCGGAAAAGTTTTTGATAGTTTGGAAGAATATAAGAAATCTTTAAAACAAGGGAACGTTTTGGAACATGTAGAATCCACTGTTCCAAAAGAGGTTTTAGAAGAAGTTGGTTTTGTTGTAAATAACCCCAGATTATTAAAAGTTTCTCATGATGGAGCTGGAGTCATTTGGGATTTGTATTATTATGAAATTACGGACTTTACAATTAGTGAAGACGGGCCACAATTAGAAGAAAATGAAGTTGTTTCTGGTTTTGTTTGGAAAGGTTATGAAGAAATCGTAGAACTTTGTATTCACAAGGAAATTCATGAAGAGAGAACGATTGGTGTTCTTCTTACTTATATTTTAGAAAATAAATAAAACTTACATGATTTTTATTCGTGTAAGTTTTTTACATTTTTCGTCCTGGTAAATCAATGCCATAATCTTCGAAATAATCATCAACGGAGGTGTATTCATATCCTTCTATATTAAAACCTAGTTTTGAAGAAGTTTTTATTTTTATTGTATTAAATTTTTTTAATGTTTCATATAAGTCATTCAAACTTTCTTTTTGAGCTGCAGTCAAATCCGTAGAAACAAACATCCATAATTCCTGTCTATCTTTATAATAAGTATTGTTTATTCCTACTATAACTCCTTGTAAACTAATATTTTCTGCTTCATAAATTATCCAATGGTCATTTTCTTTTTTGTAAACGAGATTTAGCGACTTAAAATATTCTGTTGGTTCTACTTCATCTTCAAAACTAGTTGTATGTTGTTGATTTCGATTTTCTTTTTCTCTCTTATCATATTCTACCCAACTTCCAAAATAAGTGACTATTCCATTTTTGTCTATAATAAATCCTAAATTTTGCACTTTATTTCCTCCTTTATCCATTTTATATCTTCAATGGCTTTGTCTATATTAAATCTGCCATTTCCTACAGGGTAAAAAACAGAATAGAAAGAATATTCTTGCCCATTTATTGTTCTTTTAAATTCTTTCCTACGGCATTTGGAAACAGAAATAGTTTCTTCCAGTACAATAGAACTTACTTGGTTGCCAAATAAAATAATTACTTTGGGTTTTATGATTTCGATTTCTTTTTTTAGTAATTCTAAGTACTCTTTGTATACAGAGTCTGGTAAAGGTCTGGCATCGATTTGGGTACATTTTCCTAGATTGGTAATGAAGTATTTGTGCTTTTTTACGTCTTCATAAACAAACTCTGCAAACTCAGGTGTCCATTCACTTCCTTTTTTCTTTTTTATTTCTTGGTAAATATTCTCTTCTACTAAATCTAAACTATAAAATAAGTCCCAAATATTTTTTGTTCCTATCCAAGGTGATTTTATGCCTTTCCATGTTTTTGTTGATGCAATATTTCTTCCAGTAGGGTTCATGAATACGAAACATAATTCTGGGTTTTCTGTACATCCACCATTATAAATGGAGTCTAGTTCTGGGGCTCCATATTTCTTTTGTAATTTATCATATTCTATGTTTAAATCTTCTATTTCCATACTACTCACTATATGTATTATAGCACATGTTGGTATATTTTTCTTTCTTATTTCTATGATAATAGCAGAGGTGTTTTATGAAAAAAATTTTGCAAAATCTTTTTTATTTGTTTTTTCCGTTGGTGATAGGAGGAACCATAGCTTTTCTTATTCGAGATAGTATTGATTATACTTCTCTTGTGAGGCCTATTCTTGCTCCTCCTAAAATATTATTTCCTATTGCTTGGTCTATCCTTTATCTTTTGATTGGCATTTCGTATTTTCTTTATAAAAAAGAATATGAAGAAAATGGTTTTGTTGACATCGTCTATTACGTACAACTTTTTGTAAATGCTTTATAGAGTCTTATTTTCTTTTTGTGGAAAGCAAGATTTATTGCTGTGGTATGGATCCTACTTTTGGATGTTCTTGTTTTTCTACTGATTTACTTATTTTGGAACAAGAAAAAAATAAGTGCTTACTTCAATATTCCTTATTTGTTATGGATATTGTTTGCAACTTATTTAACGATTGGAATTGCTATTTTGAATTAAAATAATTTATCCAATTTTGTCGAAAGTCTTGTACTTTCGTTTTTTTTAGTTATAATAGCCACTCGTGTTATTCAGTGAGTAGCGCTCGCTTCATTTAAATTTTATCTTTCAGGGGGTTTACTCGAAAGGTAGGAGGAGAGTGGTGTACATGAAAAAAGATTCTATATCACATTTGGTATATTTTCTTCTAGTAATCATTTTTATGTTAATTTTAGTCATACTAAGATTGATATAAAAAGAGCGCTAGCCAAACATCATGAATTCACTTAATATCTGGTATAGCGCTCAAAGCTTATAATGCGAGCGTTATCTCTCTCGGATAACACTTCATTTATACTATAACACGATAATGTGTTTTAATACAAGTATTTTTCGTTACTACTCATAGGACTTATCCAAAAAGAAAATCTCATACCATTTGATAAAACAATAAATGGTCCATACTTTTTTATAAATATCTTTTTTATGATTTTTGTGTTCTTCTAATAATTTTAAAATATAGTTTTGATTAAAGAATTCTCTGACAAAGTCTTGTTCAAATGTTGTTTTTACTTCGGTATAGAAATCCATATCTCTTAACCATTCACGAAGAGGAACGGGGAACCCCAGTTTTTTCTTCTTATAAGACTCATTGGGAATTACTTTTTTGGCAGCACTTCTTAGAGCTACTTTGGTATTTTCTTTTGTTACTTTGCATTCTTCGTTTAAGGTGCTTGCTAGTTTAAAGACTTCTTTATCAATAAAAGGAACTCTTCCTTCTATCGAATTTGCCATGGTCATTCTATCTGCTTTTTGTAAAATGTCTTTAATTAACCAAAAATGTATATCAATCGCTTGCATTTTGGTAATATTGTCTTTTCCTTTTTGGGTTTCAAAAATTGGTTTTGTTAAGTCTTTGTTTCTTATCGTATCGTTGCAAGCAAGGACTTTTTTTCTTTCTTTCTCACTAAATACTTTATTGACTCCGATGTATTCTGCCTCTAATTTGGTTCCTCGTCTTACAATAAAGTTTCTTCCTTTTACTTCTGGTAGGATACTGAATAGTAGGGCTAGTGTGTGTCTTAAGAAGTAAGGAAGTTTGTTGTACCATTTTAGATCTACTTCTTCTCTATATTTGTTATATCCTCCAAAGAATTCGTCGGCTCCTTCTCCTGATAAAACGACTTTTACGTCTTGGCTTGCTAGATTAGAGACAAAGTAAAGGGCAATAGCAGCAGGGTCACTGGATGGTTCATCCATATAATACATAATGGTTGGTATAATACTCTTGTATTCTTCTTTGGTGATTATTTTACTGGTATTATTTATTTTTAGTTTGTCGGCCAAATCTTTGGCATAGTTAATCTCGTTGTATTTATCTTCTTCGTATCCTACTGTATAGGTTTTGTCTGGTTTGGCAAGACTTACAATGTAAGAAGAGTCTATTCCACTGGAAAGGAAAGAACCTACTTCGACATCACTTAGCATGTGGTGATTTACAGAGTCTTTCATAACTTTATCAATGTCTTCTACTACTTTTTTTAATTCTCTATTTTTTTCATTGAATGCAATTTCAAAGTATTTTTCTATTTTTAAGTTGCCTTGTTGGTAGGTCAAACTACTTCCCGGGTCAAGACGATAGACACCTTTAAAGAATGTTTCGGTGGTAGGAGTAAAACTAAAGGATAGATAGGGACCAATTAAATCCTTGTTTAAGATACGTTCAAATTTGGGGTGTTCTAGAAAAGATTTAATTTCTGATGCGAAAAGGAAAGTATTATCTGTTTCGTAATAATAAAATGGTTTAATACCAAAAGGATCTCGTGCACAGAATAAAGTTTCTGTATTTTTATCCCATAGAGCAAAAGCAAACATTCCTCTTAGTTTTTTAGGTAAGTCACTACCCCACTCTTCGTAACCATGCAAAAGAACTTCCGTATCCGAATTGGTTTTAAAGATATGGTTCTTCTTTTTTAGTTCGTTTTTTAATTCTATATAGTTATAAATTTCTCCGTTAAAAACAACTACTATGGACTCCATTTCGTTATACATCGGTTGGGCACCACTTGCTATATCAATAATAGAAAGTCTTCTGTGTCCTAAAGCAGCATTTTTGTCTACGTAATAGCCTTCACCATCTGGACCTCTATGACTAATTCGATCCGCCATTTTTTTTATAGTTTGTTTTTTTTCTTTTTCTTTACTAATGATCCCTACAATTCCACACATACTTTTCTTCTCCTTGTTTTTTTAGTATACCCATTTTTGGATATAAAAATAGATAGAGTGGTTTTCTCTATCTATTATTATAACATGACTTTTAAATAAGCGTTAAATTTACTTTTTCTTTTTCTTTGTCAATTTTGTCTACATGACAAGTAATGATATCTCCTACATGAATGACATCTAAAGGGTTGGAAACATATTCTTTGCTTAGTTTTGAAATATGGATCAAACCATCGTTATGCAGACCAATGTCAACGAATGCTCCAAAGGAGACCACGTTTCTAACGGTTCCTGTAAGTTCCATGCCCTCTTTCAAATCATCGATGGTTAAGATATCACTTTTTAGTAAAACATCTTCCAAGGCGTCTCTTGGGTCTAGTCCTGGTGTTACTAATTCTTTTAGAATATCTTCTATGGTATAGATGTCTACGTCTAGTTTTTCACTTAATTCTTTGGCACTTGCAAAGTTCACTTTTTCTTTAAAATTTTCTGTTTGTTGGTTGTTGATATCTAGGTTAAGTTCTTGTAAGATTTTATTCGTTATTTCATAACTTTCGGGGTGGATTTTGGTTTTGTCTAAAAGATTTTCTCCATCATTGATACGTAAGAACCCAATACATTGTTCGTAGACTTTGTCACTTATACCAGAGATAGTTTTGATTTCTTCTCTGTTTTTGAAGTTGTGCATTTTTTTGAATTTTTGGATATTTTCAATACATTTTTTGTTTAGACCAGAAATGTATTTTAAAATACTTGAACTCGCTGTATTAATGTTTACTCCCACTTCGTTCACAATTTTTGATACAGTAAAATCTAGGGCATCGGAAAGATTTGTTTGGTTAACATCATGTTGGTATTCTCCTACTCCAATACTTTTTGGATCAATTTTTACGAGTTCAGATAGAGGGTCTTGTACTCTTCTGCCAATCGAAATAGCACTTCTTTTTTCAACAGTAAGGTCGGGAAATTCACTAATTGCTAGTTTACTTGCTGAGTAGACACTTGCTCCGGCTTCACTCACGATATTGTATTTTACATCGAGTCCTTTAATGGCTTCTGCTACAAAGAATTCACTTTCACGAGATGCAGTACCATTTCCTATAGCAATGATATCAACGTTGTATTTGGTAATTAAATCTCTTAAAATTTTGGTTGCTTCTATTTTTTTATTATGTGGTTCATGTGGATAGATGGTTGCAATTTCTAAAACTTCTCCATAAGGGTTTAAAACAGCAAGTTTACATCCAGTACGAAAGGCTGGGTCAAAACCAATGATAGTTTTGTTTTTTACAGGTTTGGTTAATAATAGTTTTTCTAGATTGTCTTTAAATGTTTTAATGGCTTCTTCACTTGCGTTATCCGTAAGCATGGTTCTAATTTCTCTTTCAATACTTGGTAGTATTAATCGTTTTAGAGCATCTTCTATTGCTTCAATGACAATTGGTACAACAAAAGATTCTTGTTTTTTTATGGTTCTTTCTTTGTAGTTTTCTAAGACTCTTTCTTTATCAAAGTCAATGCTTACGGAAAGAATTCCTTCTTTTTCTCCTCGATTGATTGCTAGAACACGATAGTGCTTCATGTATTTAATTTTATCTTGAAAATCATAATACATTTCGTAAACTTTACGCTCGTCTTCGGCATTTTTTTTCTTTTTACTTTGTATTAGTCCAGTATTAAAGATAAAGTTACGAGTCCACTTCCTAGAGGAGGCATTGTCACTAATCCATTCGCTGATTATATATCCAGCATTTTTTAGAGCTTCTTCTACTGGCATATTGTAGCCACTTGCTAAAGAATTCAAATCACCGTTCGTTGGAAAAGCCATGATTTTTTTGGCTAAAGGTTCTAGTCCTAGTTTGATGGCTTCTGTTGCTTTGGTTTTCTTTTTTTCTTTGAATGGACGATACAAATCTTCGACTTCAATGAGTTTTGTACAGGCCCGGATTGACTTTTCTAGTTCTTCCGTTAATAATTCTTTTTCATCAATTAAGCGAATAACATCTTCTTTTCGTTTTTCTAAGTTGCAAAGGTATTTGTATTCTCTATCAATGATACCAATTTGCTCTTCATCAAGAGCACCTGTTGCTTCTTTTCGGTATCTTGCTATAAAGGGAATAGTGCAATCTTCACTTAAAAGTTTTAATACTGCTTCTACTTGTGTTTTTTTTACGCCTAATGTGCCCGCTAATGTTTCTACTATGTTCATTTTTTCCTCCAAAAAAAGAGAGATAGAAGTTTCTATATCTCTTTTTATTCTTTATACTTCTTCTATAAATATTTTTCCACTTATGGTTTTTCCCATATCTGC